>JBIKHR010000356.1:0-2812 GCA_044362035.1 Polaromonas sp.
GCAACCTGTCCGATCTGGTGCTGGTGCAGGTGGCAGAAACTACCAACAAGCGACAACGGCTCATGCTGGAGATTCTCGCCAACGTCATCGTCGCGCAGATGCTGCTGATTGCGATGGCGGCTGCGGCTGTGTACTTTGGCGTTTCGCGCGGTCTGCGTCCTTTGTCGGCGCTGGCCAGCGCCTTGGCCGGTCGCTCGCACCTGGACCTCAGTCCGATTGATCCGCGGCGTGCGCCAACGGAGGTGCGCCCCCTGCTTGATGAAGTCAACGCTTTGATGCTGCGCCTGAGCGGCACGCTGGACTTGCAAAACCGCTTTATTGCTGACGCTTCGCATCAGCTCAAAACACCGGTGGCAGGCCTGAAAGCCCAGATCGAACTGGCGCTGGCAGAAACCGAGCCGGCCGAGAAACAGCGCTCGCTGGGTCAGCTTTATTTGGGTGCAGAACGCTTGTCGCGGCTGGTTCAGCAACTTCTCACGCTGGCACGCAACGAGCCATACGCCGCGCAGGCAGTCAAATTTCAGCGGCTGGACCTCCATGCTTTTGCCCTCGAAATCTGCATGGAATGGGCGCCGCAAGCGCTGCGCAGGTCCATCGACCTTGGCTTCGAGGGTCACCAGCCCGTCATGTTGATGGCGGATCCGGACAGGCTGCGAGAACTCATCAACAACTTGATCGACAACGGTGTGCGCTACAGCCACCAGGGTGGCCGTGTCACGGTGGCAGTACGTCACGGCACCGGTGGGGAGCCGGTATTTATGGTGAGCGATGACGGCCCCAGCATTCCCGTGCAGGAACGCGACCGGGTGTTTGAGCGCTTTCACCGGCTGCTGGGCACCGACCGCGATGGCAGCGGACTGGGCCTTGCCATCGTCAGTGAGATCGCAGCCATACACGCGGCACGCATCACGCTGGAAGACGATGTTGACGGAACGGGCAACACTTTTTCCATTCACTTTCCGCACCACACGGATTAACGCACCAGCAAGAGGATCGGCAGAACTTGCCCTCCCGGTGAAAGCCTGGTGAAAGCTGGCTGACAAGGTCTTGACAGTACGCAGGCCTAACCTTTGTCGCTTACGGCCGAGGTTGGCTCGCGCCTCACTGGAGACAAAAAATGGAATTCATCCAAACCACCGAGTTCTGGCTCGCGTTGGGTCAGATCATCATGATCAACATTGTGCTGAGCGGCGACAACGCTGTGGTGATTGCACTGGCTTGCAGATCGCTGCCGCCTGTGCAGCAAAAAAAGGCCATTGTTTTTGGCAGTGTGGGCGCTATCGTCTTGCGTATCGTCTTGACGTTTTTTGCCATTTATCTTTTAAGCCTGCCTTACCTCAAACTCATTGGGGCGGCCTTGCTACTGTGGATTGGCATCGGTTTACTCAAGCAAGAAGATGACGAAGCCGAACTGGAAGGTCACTCCAACCTGTCGGCGGCCATCAAGACCATCATCATTGCCGACTTGGTGATGAGCCTGGACAACGTCATAGGTGTTGCGGCAGCCGCCAAGGGCAATATCGTGCTGTTGGTGGTGGGCCTGATCATCAGCATCCCGCTGATCATTTACGGCAGCACCTTCATCCTCAAGTTGATGGGCCGTTTTCCAGCCATCATCACCCTTGGCGCCGGTCTGCTGGGCTGGGTGGCGGGTGAAATGGCGTTGACAGATCCAGCCATCGCGGGATGGTCGGCCACGCAACACACGCTGCATGCCATTGCGCCAGCCTTGGGTGCTGCGCTTGTGGTGCTAACGGGCAAGTGGTTACATCGCCCCCGAACGCCAGCTCTGGACGTTGCCGAACAGCCTGCGCCTTGAAGAGAGCCGCCATGCAACACATTCTTCTGCCCATCGACAACAGCTCGGTCAGCATGGGCGATGCCATCGCACATGCTATCCGGCTGTACCGGCAACAGCCCGTCTGTATTCATCTGCTGAACATCCAACCCATGGTCTCACGCCATGTGGCCATGTGCTTCCCCAAAGGGGAGCTCCGGGCTTTGCGCACGGAATTTGGTCATCAAGAGCTGGCAACGGCCGAGGAACTGCTGCGGCTGGCGGGCATTCCATTTGAAACTGCGGTGAAAGTCGGCCGAAAAGCCGAGACGATTGCTTTGGCCGCTCAGCAATACGGCTGTGAACTCATCCTCATGGGAGATGAGCGGCCAAACAAAGACTTCAAATTTTTAAGCTCTTTGGCCCAACAGGTGCGCCATCTGCTGACTGGCATACCTAGCTGCCGCGTCGTTTGAGTTCTGGTGAGCGGTTTATAAGGCCTGCTTGGGGCCCGGACAGGCACCCAAGGTGCCGGTCCGACCGTGCCATCAAGAGCTGAACAGGAAGTTCATCACGTCGCCATCTTTGACGACGTACTCCTTGCCTTCGGCGCGCATCTTGCCCGCGTCTTTGGCGCCCTGCTCGCCTTTGAAGGCAATGAAGTCTTCATAGGCGATGGTCTGGGCGCGGATGTAGCCTTTTTCAAAGTCGGTGTGGATGACGCCGGCCGCTTGCGGGCCGGTGTCGCCCACATGGATGGTCCAGGCGCGCACTTCCTTGACGCCAGCCGTGAAATAAGTCTGCAAACCGAGCAGCTTGTAGGCGGCGCGGATCAGGCGGTTCAGGCCCGGCTCGGTCTGACCGAGTTCTTCGAGGAACATCTGCCGGTCTTCGTCACTCATCTCGCTCATTTCGGCTTCGAGTTTGGCGCTGATGGCCACCACCGGGGCGTTTTGCGAGGCGGCGTAAGTCTTCAGGCGGTCGAGGAAAGGGTTGTTTTCAAAACCGTCTTCGGCCACGTTGGCGACAAACATC
>JBIKHR010000357.1:0-2793 GCA_044362035.1 Polaromonas sp.
GGCCTTGAAAAAGAGTTCGGCATGGGCGGCGACGGCTTGTACCGCCTGTCTGAAACGCAAGCTCAAGAGATTTTGCAGATGCGCCTGCAACGCCTGACCGGTCTCGAGCAAGACAAGATCGTTGTTGAGTACAAAGACGTGATGGCCGAGATCGACGATCTGCTGGACATCCTGTCGCGCCCTGAGCGCGTCTCGACCATCATTGGCGACGAGTTGACCGTGGTGAAAACCGAATTCGGCCAGACCAAGCTGGGCGCGCGCCGCAGCCTGATCGAACACAGCTCTTTTGACCTGAGCACCGAAGACCTGATCACGCCCACCGACATGGTGGTGACCTTGTCTCACCTGGGCTACATCAAAAGCCAGCCATTGAGCGAATACCGCGCGCAAAAACGCGGCGGCCGCGGCAAGCAGGCCACAGCCACCAAAGAAGACGACTGGGTCGACCAGCTCTTTATCGCCAACACACACGACTATATTTTGTGTTTCTCTAACCGCGGCCGTCTGTACTGGCTCAAGGTCTGGGAAGTACCGGCCGGCTCGCGCGGCTCGCGCGGCCGCCCGATCGTCAACATGTTCCCCCTGCAAGAAGGCGAAAAAGTCACGGTGGTGCTGCCGCTGACGGGCGCCAACCGCAGCTTCCCGGCGGACCATTACGTCTTCATGTCCACCTCGATGGGCACCGTCAAGAAGACCCCGCTGGACGACTTCAACAACCCGCGCAAGGCCGGCATCATTGCCGTGGACCTGGACGACGGCGACTTCCTGATCGGTGCGGCGCTGACCGACGGCAAACATGACGTGATGCTGTTCTCGGACGGCGGTAAGGCCGTGCGCTTTGACGAAAACGACGTGCGCCCCATGGGCCGCACAGCGCGCGGCGTCCGCGGCATGATGCTTGAAGAAGGCCAGAACGTGATTGCCATGCTGGTGGCTGAAGACGAGCAGCAAAGCGTGCTGACCGCCACGCAAAACGGTTACGGCAAGCGCACCTCGATCGACGAGTACACGCGCCACGGCCGCGGCACCAAGGGCATGATTGCCATTCAGCAGAGCGAGCGCAACGGCAAAGTGGTGGCCGCCACGCTGGTACATACCGACGACGAGATCATGCTGATCACCGACCGCGGCGTGCTGGTGCGCACCCGTGTCAGCGAGATCCGCGAAATGGGCCGTGCCACGCAGGGTGTGACGCTGATCGGTCTGGACGACGGCTCCAAACTCAGCGGCTTGCAGCGCATCGTTGAAAACGACGCCAGCCTGGACGCCATTGACTCCGTAGACCCGACCGCCGGCAACGAGGGCGACGCTGACGCAGGCGATGCACCAGGCGCTGCCGAATAGCAATGCGCCGGCCGTTCAATTTTTCTGCCGGACCGGCAGTGCTGCCTGAAGAGGTACTTGAGCGCGCCGCCGCCGAGATGCTGGACTGGCACGGCAGTGGCATGAGCGTTATGGAAATGAGCCATCGCGGCAAAGAATTCGTGTCGATCTATGAAGCCGCTGAAGCCAACGTGCGCGAGTTGCTGGCGGTGCCGAAAGACTTCAGCATTTTGTTCATGCAAGGTGGTGGCATCGCAGAAAACGCCATCGTGCCGCTGAACCTGTCGCGCGGTGAACGCGCCGACTTTGTGGTCACCGGCGCCTGGAGCGATCGCTCACAAAAAGAAGCGCGTAAGTACTGTGACGTGAATGTGGCCGCCAGCAATGCGGACACCGGCCACACCAGCTTGCCCAACGCCGGCAGCTGGAAGCTCAGCCCCAACGCCCGCTATGTGCATGTGTGCAGCAACGAAACCGTGCACGGCGTTGAAATGCACGAACTGCCTGACCTCAAGGCGCTGGGCTGCGATGCCCCGCTGGTGGCCGACATTTCATCGCACATGTTGTCGCGGCCGGTGGACTGGTCGCGCGTGGGCCTGGCCTTTGGCGGTGCGCAAAAAAACGTAGGCCCGGCCGGCGTGACCATGGTGTTTGTGCGCCAGGACTTGCTGGGCCAGGCCATGGCGCATTGCCCTTCGGCCTTTGACTACAAGATCGTCTCTGACAACCAGTCGATGTACAACACGCCGCCCACCTACGGCATCTACATCGCCGGCCTGACCTTTGAATGGCTGAAAAAACAAGGTGGCGTGGCCGCCATCGAGCAGCGCAACATCGCCAAAGCCAAGCTGCTTTATGACTTCATCGACAGCTCTGATTTTTATGTCAGCCGCGTCGCACCCGATTGCCGCTCGCGCATGAACATCCCTTTCTTTCTGGCCAACGAAACGCGCAACGATGCTTTTCTGGCCGAAGCCAAAGAATGCGGCCTGCTGCAACTCAAGGGCTACAAGACTCTGGGCGGCATGCGCGCCAGCCTGTACAACGCCATGCCGCTGGCCGGCGTTGAGGCGCTGGTGAGTCACATGCGAGAATTTGAAAAAAAACACGCTTGAGCTGCGCCTGACACATGACCCAAAACCTGCCCGAACTCCGCATCCAAATTGACAAACTAGACCGGGAACTGCTGGCGCTGCTGAACCAGCGCGCCCGTGTTGCTGAAGAAGTCGGCGAGGTCAAGCGCCGAGAAGGCTCGCCATTCTTCAGGCCAGACCGCGTGGCCGCTGTCATCGAGAAAATCCAGCAAGCCAACACCGGCCCCCTGAAGAGCGAACATGTGTCAGCCATCTGGCGCGAGATCATGTCAGCCTGCCTGGCGCTCGAGACACCGGTGCGCGTGGCCTACCTGGGGCCTGCCGGCACGTTCAGCGAGCAGGCGGCGCTGCAGTTTTTTGGCGCCAGCATTGAGCA
>JBIKHR010000091.1:0-9237 GCA_044362035.1 Polaromonas sp.
GGCTTCACGCTGGTCGAGGTGCTGGTGGCTCTTGGCATGGTGTCGGTGGCGCTGGTGGCCGGGCTGTCCAGCAGCATGATGCTGACGCGCTATGCCGAGCGGCAGACCGAGGTCTTGCTGGCCCAGTTCTGCGCCCAGAACACGTTGGCGGCTTTGCGGCTGGCGCGTCAGTTGCCGCCTTCGGGCGACAGCCTGAGCAGCTGCGAGCAGGCCGGCCGCAATTTGGAGGTCGGGCTCAGCGTACAGAGCACAGCCAATGCTGATTTCAGGCGCGTGCGCGCGCAGGTGCGGCCCGGCGCAGACGCCCCGGTGTTGCTGCGGCTGGACAGCGTGATCGGTCGTCCGTGAAGCCGCGGGCAGCGTCAGGCCGGTACGGCGGTTTCACGCTGGTCGAGTTGCTGGTGGCCCTGAGCATCTTGGCGCTGATGGCACTGATGAGCTGGCGCGGCCTGGACGCTATGTTGCGCACCGCGCAACACACGCGCACCCGCAGTGCCGACTTGCTGGCCCTGCAGGCCGGCGTGGCGCAATGGGTCACCGACCTGGACCACTTGGCTCAGACGCCCTATGCCCACGCCGTGGACTGGGACGGTCGGGTGCTGCGTGTGCTGCGGACCAGCCCGGTGGGCAGCCCGGAGGCATTGCAGGTGGTGGCCTGGACACTGCGCCCGCAGGCCGGCAGCCTGCAGTGGATGCGCTGGCAGTCCGCGCCTGCGCGTCAGCGCGGCGAGCTGCTGCAAGCCTGGCAGCAGGCTGCCACTTGGGGCCGTGGCACGGAAGAACTGGCGTCGGTGGACCGGGGTGCTGTCGGTGCACCGGGCAGCGCGGTCGCCATCGCACCGGCGCGTACCTGGCAACTGCTTTATTTTCGCAACGGGCAATGGGTGCCGGCGCAAACCCTGCTGGGCAGCGCCAGAGCCACACCTGGCACCTTGCCGGAGTCGGCCTCCATGAGCTTTGGCGAAACGCCCGAAGGCCTGCGCCTGATTCTTGGGATGCCGGCGGGCGCAGCCCTGCCGGGGCAGCTGGTGAGTGACTGGTTCAGCCCTCTCCCCGGGGCTGCGCGATGACGAAGCACGGTGTGCCTGGCTGGCGCAGTCGCCCTTCCAGGGCGCTTGGTGCGGCCATGCTGACGGCGCTGTTCACGGTGTCGCTGGTGGCCATCTTTGCGAGTCAGGCCTTCTGGCAGCAGTGGCGCAGCCTGGAAGTAGAGACCGCCGACCGCAGCCGTCTGCAGGCCGGCTGGCTGTTGGCCGGCGCGCTGGACTGGGCGCGCGCGCGTCTGCGCGAAGATGGCTTGCACGGCGGGCCGGTAGATCACGCTGGCGAGCCCTGGGCGCAAGCGGTGCTGGACATGCCGCTGACCGACCTGGGCATGGCTGCGCCGCAAAGCGTTGGCGGGGCCGAGCCGGTGGTGTTGTGGTCACAGCAGTTGAGTGACGCGCAGGGCAAGCTCAATGTGCTCAACCTGGTGGACGGTCAGCGCGTTTCGCCGACCTGGCAGCGTGCCTTTGAAAAACTTTTCGAGTTGGTGCAGGTGCCGCCTGAACAACTGGCCATTCTGAGTTTTCAGCTGCTGCAGGCGCAAGCCGCGCTGGGTGTGCCCGGTACCGGCGGTGATGCTGCGCTGGCCTCGGCGCCCTTGCTGCCGCAACACATTTCGCAACTGGTGTGGCTGGGCCTGAGCCCCCAAAGCCTGCAAGCATTGGCGCCGCACATCACCCTGCTGCCCGCTCGCTCACCCATCAACCTCAACAGTGCCAGCGCCGAAGTGCTGCAGGCCGTGCTGCCCGAGTTCAGCGCGGCCGACGCCCGCGCCCTGATCGCCCAGCGACAGCGCCAGCCTCTGCAAAGTGTCAACGAGCTGGGCGACAAAACCGCCCGCGGCGAAGGCCAGTACAGCGTCAGCTCCCGATTTTTCGAGATGTACGCAGAGGTCCGTCAGGGCCCGCACAGCATCGCTGAAAACGCCTTGTTACAGCGCGACGGCCCCGAGGTGCGAACCTTGTGGCGTCAGCCGGTGGCGCCGATGGTCAGGGTGGCACCGCAGACCCGGACCCAGACGCAGGCCGCACCTGCTTGATACCCAACTGAAATAAATTTGCAAGCGAACACTGCCTTATTTCACATGACCCTGCTTGTCATCTCTTTGCCGCTGGAGCCCATGTCGGCCAGCACCGAATTTGACTACGTGCTCAGCGATGACGGCCTGCGCGTCAGCAGTGCCGGCCGCGCGCGTGCCGATGCACTGCCCAAGCTGCCCCACAGCGGCGACCAGAGGGTGGCGCTGGCACCGGTGCGGGCCTTGTCGTGGCACCGGGTGAGTTTTCCGGAAGGGATCAGCGCCGGCTCGTCGCGCATGAGCGCGGTGCTCGAAGGCCTGCTTGAAGACCAGTTGCTCGACGCGATTGATCGCCTGCATTTCGCACTGCCGCTGCGTTTGCAGGCCGGCCTGCCGCAATGGGTGGCCAGCTGTGAGCGTCGCTGGCTGGCCATGGCCGTGCAGGGGCTGGAGGCCGCCGGCCAACCGCTGGCGCGCGTGGCCCCCGAGTGGGGGCCACCGGCCGCACCCTGGCGCTTGCATGTGGGCGGTACTGTGGACGCACCGCAAGCGGTGGTGTGCAGCGACAAGGGCGTCAGCATGGTGCCCTGGGATGCCCAGGCGCAGGCCTGGTTGCTGCCGCCCGGCACCGACAACGCGGCGGGCGTGACACCGGCTGCGCGTGATGTCTTGCAAGCGCTGCCCGAAATCAGCGCGGGGCCGGCGCTGCAGTCTGCGGTGAGTCAGTTGCTGGGGCGGCCGGTGCAGGTGCTGGCCGAGGGTGAGCGCTGGTTGCGGGCGGCCGCATCACCCTGGGATCTGGCGCGGGGTTTGCAAATGCGCAAGCGCCTACAACGCGGGCGGCTGGCGTGGTGGCAGGCGCCGCGCTGGCGTGCGGCCCACCGGGCGGCGGCTTTGCTGGCCGGCGTCAATGTGCTGGGGCTGAACGCCTGGGCCTGGGCTGACCATCAGCAGCTGCAGGCCGAGCAGGCGCGCCTGACGCAGGTCTTCAGCCGCAGTTTTCCAAAGGTGCCCGGCATCATCGATGCGCCCGTGCAAATGGCCACTGAAGTGCGACGGCTCGAGCAGGTCAGCGCCATCCCCACGGCTACTGACTTCGATGTGATGCTGGGCGTCTTGAGCCGCGCGCTGCCCGCCGGTCGCAGCCCCCGCGGCCTGGATTATGGTGATGCGCAGTTGTGGCTCAAAGGCCTGAGTCTGACGGACGCCGAGACGGCAGCACTCAGCGCTGAGCTGCGTGCCCGTGGCTACAGCTTGACGCCGGCCGCCGGCACGCTGCTGTTGCAGGCCGTGCCAGAACCGGCTGCGCTGGCTGCGCTGAAAAGCCCACCATGAAGCTCATCGACCTGCGTTCCCGCTTTGACGCCTTGAATGCGCGCGAGCAACGCTGGCTGCTGTGGGGCGCTGTGGCGGCGGTACTGCTGCTGGTGCTGGGCCTGGGGGTGTGGCCAGCGCTGCGCAGTTGGCGTGCCAGCGCGCCAGCGCATCAGCACATGGCGCAGCAACTGCAAGTGATGCAGGGCTTGCAGGCGCGCGCGCAGGTCTTGCAGGCCGCGCCGCGCTTCGACGCCGACGAGGGCGTGCGGCAGTTGCAAGAGGTAACCCTGGCCTTGGGCGAGCGCATGCAGATCAGTGCCGGCCCGCAGCAAATGAATGTGCGTGTGCAGGCCTTGCCGGCACAGGCGCTGGCCCAGTGGCTGGCCAGTGCGCGTGAATTGGCCCACGCCGTGCCGCTGCAAGCGCAACTGAGTCAGGTCGGCGAGACCGGCCCGGCGCTCTGGAGCGGTACCTTGGTGCTGGGTTTGCCGCCGCGCTGAGCTTGCGCTTCAGCGCACCAGCTGATTGAGCTCGATGATCGGCAGCAGCACCGCCAGCACGATCAGCATCACGGCCGCGCCCATCGCCACGATCAGCAAGGGCTCCAGCAGCGTGGCCAGACGCAGCGCACGCCGTTGCACCTCACCCGACAACTGGTTGGCGGCCCGTTGGAGCATCAGGGGCAACTCGCCGGTCTGCTCACCCAGCCTGGCGAACATGCCCAGCAGACCCGGAAAGCGTTTCTTCTGCGCCAGCGAATGCCCCAGCGGCGCACCCCCGCGCACCCGTGCCAGCGCATCCAGCGCATCGGCGCGCATGGCCTGGTTGGACAACGTTTCGGCTGCGGCCTGCAAAGACTTGAGAATCGGCACCCCCGCGCCGACCAGCATGGACAGCGTGGCGGCAAAGCGCGCACCGTTGTAGTGGCGCGCCAGCCGGCCCACCAGCGGCAGACGCAGCCAGCCGGCGTCAAAACGGATGCGCAGCGCCGGCCGTTGCAGTGCCGTGCGCAAGCCGAGTGCGGCCAGCAAGAGCAGCGCCAGCATCACCACGCCCCAGTTACGCACCAGCGCGCTCAGCGACAGCAGCGCCGTCGTCAGCCAGGGCAAGGTTCGCTGGCTGCCGGCAAACACCGCCGCCACCTGCGGCACCACGTAGCTCAGCAAAAAAATCACGATGACCAGCGCCACCAGCGTCACGATGGCCGGGTACAGCGCGGCGCCCACTAATTTAGCGCGCAGGTTTTGCGCTTCTTCCAGGTCATCGGCCAGCTTTTGCAAGACCAGCGACAGCCGGCCACTGGCTTCACCCGCGCCCACTACGCTCACATAGATGGCCGGGAATTCACGGCGGTGCTGCGACAAGGCTGCGGCCAGAGTGGCGCCGCCATGCACGTCCGAGCGCAGCGCTGCCATCAGGTGACGCTGGCGGTCGTTGTCGGTTTCATCGCTCAGGGCGCTCAGCGCCCGTTCGATCGGCAGTCCGGCGCCCACCAGGCTCGCCAGCTGGCGTGTCCACACCGACAGCGTCAGTGCGTTGAAGGCGCGGGCTTCCCAGAGTTGGCGGTTCCAGCCGGAGCCACCCGGGCTCGCACTCGCATCGCCTGCCCGTCCGGGCAGCAGCGCTTGAGCGCGGCGGCCCACCTGGTCAACGCGCAGCGGAATCAGGGTTTGCGAACGCAGCGTGCTGCGCGCCGAGCGGACCGTGTCCGCCTCGACCACGCCTTTGCAGAGTTGCCCCTGCGGATTGAGTGCTTCGTAGAAATAGGCCGGCATGGGTGCAAGAAAGGGGTGGATGACAGCCTGGGCCTCAGGCCGGGTGGGCGGCCACGTCCTGGTCGCGCGTGACGCGCACCACTTCTTCGGTCGATGTCACGCCGGCTTGGACCAGCCGCTGGGCGTCATCGCGCATCAGCGTCATGCCGCCTTGCAGCGCTTGTGCGCGCAGGTCGGCCTCCGAGGCGTGGTTGTGGATCATGGTGCGAATGGTCTGGTCGGCCACCAGCAACTCAAAGATGCCGGTGCGCCCGGCATAGCCCGTGCGCGCGCACACGGCGCAGCCGTTGCCGCCGCAGGCCTGGCAGACTTTGCGCACCAGCCGCTGCGCCAGCACACCCAGCAGCGAAGAGCTCAGTAAAAACGCATCCACCCCCATGTCGCTAAGCCGCGTGATGGCACTGGTCGCGTCGTTGGTGTGCAAGGTGGCCAGCACCAGGTGCCCCGTCAGCGAAGCCTGGATGGCAATTTGTGCGCTCTCGAAATCACGTATCTCGCCGATCATGATGATGTCCGGGTCTTGCCGCAGGATGGCCCGCAGCGCTCTGGCAAAGCTCAGCTCGATGCGTGTGTTGACCTGCGTTTGCCCGATGCCGGGCAACTCGTACTCGACCGGGTCTTCCACCGTCATGATGTTGCGCACCTTGGTGTCGAACTGGCCGAGCGCCGCGTACAGCGTGGTGGTCTTGCCCGAGCCGGTGGGGCCGGTGACCAGCACGATGCCGTGGGGCTGCGCCAGCAGGTGCTGCAGGCGCGTCAGCGTCTGGCCCTCCATGCCGACCGAGGCGAGGTCGGGTGTGGCGCCGCTTTTGTCAAGCAGTCTGAGCACCGCACGCTCGCCATGTGCGTTGGGCAAGGTACTCACGCGCACGTCCACCGCCCGCGTGCCGATGCGCAGCGAAATGCGGCCGTCTTGCGGCAGGCGCTTTTCGGCAATGTCCAGGTCGGCCATGATTTTCAACCGCGAGATCAGCGCCGCGTGCAGCGCCCGGTTGGGTTGCACCACTTCACGCAGCGTGCCATCCACGCGAAAGCGCACCGCCGAGTGCTCTGCATACGGCTCGATGTGAATGTCGCTGGCGCCATCGCGCGCGGCTTGCGTCAGCAGCGCATTGAGCAGGCGGATGATGGGCGCGTCGCCGCTGGTGGCCAGCAGGTCTTCAACCGCTGGCAGTTCCTGCAGCATTTGCGACAGGTCGGCTTCGCTCTCGACTTCGCTGACCACGGTGGCCGCGCTCGACTCTTCCTGGGCATAAGCGGCGCTGATGCGCTTGGCCAGCGCGCCGCTCTCGGCCAGGGCGATGTGGCGCACCTCGTACTTGCGCATGACCTCGCCCCAGGCGTCCCACACCGGTTGACCGCTGTGCCAGAGCGTGAGTTGCTCGTCGTCGTTTTCGAGCAGCAGACCGTGGCTGCGCGCAAAGGCATAAGGCAGCGGATAGCGCGGCAGCATGTGTCAGCGAACCGGGGCGGCGTGTGGTGCGGGCGCTGCTTCGGCCGGCGTTGCTTCGGCCGGCGTTGCGGCCGGTGGCGGCGTCGGCGGCAGCGGTGCCCGCGGTTGCAACACGGGCGCATCGTTCAGCGGCAACAGGCGGTTGGGCGCAGGTTGCGCATTTTGCTGCTGGCTGCGCATTTGCTCGTAGCGGTCCATCGACAGGCTGTCGGTGGCTGTGGCGTCACGCACCACCAGTGGCCGGATGAACACCATCAGGTTGGTTTTCTTGCGGCTGCGCGACTGGCTTTTGAACAGGTTGCCCAGCAGCGGAATATCAGCCAGCCACGGCACCTTTTCCTGGTTGTCGGCATACTCGTCCTGCAGCAATCCGCCCAGCACCACGATGCCGCCGTCCTGCACCAGCACGGTCGAATCAATCGATCGCTTGTTGGTGACCAGACCCGACGCTGCGTTGATCGACGATGCCTGCACGCTGCTGACTTCCTGCGCGATCACCAGCTTGACGGTGCCGTTCTCACTGATCTGCGGGCGCACGCGCAGCGTCAGGCCCACGTCCTTGCGCTCTATCGTCTGAAAGGGGTTGACGCTGCCGCCACTGCCCGTACCGGCGTTGGTGTAAACGCCCGTGATGAAGGGCACATTCTGGCCGATCACGATCTTGGCCTCTTCGTTGTCCAGCGTCAGCAGGTTGGGCGTCGAGAGAATGTTGCCGCTGCCGGTTTGTTCCAGCGCGCGGGCTAAAAAGCCCAGCGTGTAAATACCGTTGTTGCGTTGCACCGCACCCACGTTCAGGCCGGTGCCCGGCGTCACGCCGTTGGCGGTGGTGCCGCTCAGTCCTTGCGTGGACAGGCTCAGCAGGTTGTTGCCGCCGGCACCGAAGTTGGTGCCCAGCAGACCGATCACGCCATCCCCCGAGCGGCCGACCGGGCCTTGCCACTGAATGCCGAATTCAGCGGCCTTGTCGGTGTTGACTTCGGCGATCAGGCTCTCGACATAGACCTGCGCGCGGCGTGCATCCAACCGGTCAATCACGGCACGCAGTTGGCGGTACTGCGGATCGGGCGCGGTGATGATGAGTGAATTGGTGGCCGGGTCGGCCTGAATCTGCCCGCCGGTACTGGGCAGGCGCGGCGGCGAGGGCGCGGCCGCAGCCAGCGCCAGGGTGCCGGTGGCCGCAGCCTGGGTCGTCTGCGCCGCCACCGGCACCGGCGCGGCGCTTTGGGCGGCCATGGCGCCGCGCAGCGTCATGGCCAGTTGGGTGGCGTCGGCATTCTTGAGGTAAACCACATGGATGTTGCCGCTGGCGCTGCTGCCGGCTTCGGGCGGGCGGTCCAGCTTTTCCAGCAGCGAGCGCACCAGCGACAGCCGTGTCGGATTGGCGGCCCGCAAGATCAGCGCATTGCCGCGCGGCTCGGCCAGCAAGGTGGTCCGGAAAGAGGTTTCACCTGCTACGCCACCGCCCGGCTCCAGCAGCCGCAGCATCAGGGGCAGGAGGTCGGAAGCCAGCGTGTTCTTCAGCGGAAAGATTTCCAGGTCGCTGGCGTTCGGCAGGTCCAGCGCGGCGATGATGCTGGCCAGCCGCCGCAGGTTGTCGGCATAGTCGGTGATCACCAGCGTGTTGGTGCCGGCATTGGCCGCAATGGTGTTGTTGGCCGTGATCAGTGGCCTGAGCACCGGCAGCAGGTTGCCGGCCGACTCATGTTGCAGCCGGAAAATCTGCGTGACGATCTGGTTGCTGCCGCCGGCCACCACCCCGGCAGACACCACACCGCCCAGCAGTTTGGCCTCGGCTTCCGGCACTATCTTGTAGAGCCCCACAGCCTCGACCACCGCCAGGCCTTGCAGCCGCAGCTGCGCCGCGAACTGGTTGAAGGCGGTCAGCGGCGGCAGCGGCCTGTCGGTGATCAGCGTGATCGTGCCCTTGACGCGCGGATCGACCACCACGTTGCGCCCGGTGATGGTGGCCATGGTGCGCGCCACCGCGTCGATGTCGGCGTTGACAAAATTCAGCGTGACCGGCTCACCCCGGCGCGGCACAGCCGGGCTTGTCGGACTGATCGCTGCAGGTGGGGGTGTCAAAGAGGGTGGCACCGGCTGCCCCTGCGCAGAGCCTGCCAGCCACAGTGCGCAGGCCATGCCAAGCCAGAAGCGAGTGGAGGGGCCGGCGCAGTTTGATTTCATAAAGAGACAGTCGAAGAAATCCTGAACATCGAAAGACAGCTTGAAACACTTTGAATGTCACACGGGCCGCCCTGGCGGGCGGTGTACGTGCGCCAGCACACACTGGCGCAGGCCGGCGAATTCAGGCCTTAGGCACTGGTGGCGCCCTGGTGTCCGGCCACTCGCGCGTGCGGATGCCGGCGCACCTTGCGTACGGGCGTGAATCTGCCGTTCACAAAGTCTGCTGCAAGGCTAGCTGCGGCCAGGCTTTTCGTCTCAGCCGTTGGCCGGTGACAGCTGGACCGCCGCGATGCAATGGTTACCGCAAGCGGTGAATGTGTAAGCGCAGGTAGCACGACCATCACAACTTCTTACCGGCGCACCCCCTGTGGCCGATACCGCCTGATACACAGACGACAAACTGTTTCAGGCTGTCGAGTCCGCGTCCGCGCTGCGCGCCGGTGCAC
>JBIKHR010000358.1:0-2778 GCA_044362035.1 Polaromonas sp.
GAGCAGGCTCCAGATTCACAATTTTTTTATACGGAGAGTGCTCATGGCACGCGTCTGTCAGGTAACGGGCAAAGGCCCGATGGTGGGGAACAACGTTTCTCACGCTAACAACAAAACCAAGCGTCGGTTCATGCCTAATCTGCAGTACCGTCGTTTCTGGGTCGAGAGCGAGAACCGTTGGGTGCGTCTGCGCATCACCAGCGCCGGCTTGCGTTTGATTGACAAAAAAGGCATCGATGCGATCCTGGTGGATCTTCGCGCCCGCGGTGAAGTCTAAGGAGAACGATCATGGCTAAAGGCGCACGCGAAAAAATCAAGCTGGAATCCACTGCCGGCACAGGTCATTTCTACACGACCACCAAAAACAAGAAAACCACGCCCGACAAAATGCTGATCATGAAATTTGATCCTAAAGCACGCAAGCACGTGGAATACAAAGAGATCAAGCTGAAGTAATTCAGCCCTGCCTCTTCAAGAACCCGTCCTTACCGGCGGGTTTTTTTATGGGTGATTGGGAATGTGCTGAGGGATCGGGGGCAGTGAAGAGGGGGTGGGGCCGGCGGTCACATGCTGGGGTACCAGAAATCGACCGCCGGCCCCACCCCCTCTTCACATTGGTAAACCACGGCATAACAAGAGTCATAACGAGAGCCAGAGGCAGAACCAAAGCCCGCTACACCCTCGAACCGGACCCCGAACCCGCATTCCAACAAACCCAAAACATACCGGAACCACCGCTGAGGTCCTGGGCCGGGGAGTCGATTTCTGGTACCCCAGCATGAGACTGTCCGGCCCAGGGCCTCAGGGGTGCAAGCCGAGCAAAGCCGGTCGAAAGCGCCTGAGCCCGCGCCCGCGCCCCAGGCCCTTACCCGGAAAGCGCACGAAGCGTACAGACGAAAAAAAGCCACCCCGAAAGGTGGCCTTGGCAGAGCGATATTCGCTCAGCGCATCAGGCGCGAGCCGAACGCAGTTTGAGCGAGAACTCCTGCAAAGCCGCAATACCGCTGTCTTCAGCGCGGCGGCACCAGGCCTGCAAATCGCCAGCCAGTTGCTCGCGCGAGGCAGAGGTGGTCAGCCACATCTGGCGCAACTCTTCGCGCATTGTGACCATCTTGTCGAGCACTGGATGCTCAGCACGCACCTGCGCCAATTGAACGAGGGCCTCGGCGGGCACCTTGTCAGCGTCGCGATGCAACCAGCGGTTGGCTATTTTGAGGGCCGAGACATCAGCGCGACGGGCCTTGAGCGCCTGGATTTCAGACTTGCCGGCACGACGCAACTCGCGGGCGTAACGCGCCATGACTTCATAACGATGGGCAATCAGGGCCTCGAGGGTCTTTTCATCGGCCACAGGTTGGATTGAGCCGAGTTGCAACTTGGGCGGCACCTTCTTGACACTGGCCAAGCCCAGGCTTTTGAGGATGGTGATGTACATCCAGCCGATGTCGAACTCGTAAGGCTTGATCGACAGCTTGGCCGAGGTCGGGTAGGTGTGATGGTTGTTGTGCAACTCTTCACCGGCAATGATGATGCCCCAGGGCGATATGTTGGTGCTCGCGTCCGGTGCCTCAAAGTTGCGGTAACCCCAGTAATGGGCCGCGCCGTTGATGATGCCGGCGGCCATGATGGGCGTCCAGGCCATTTGCAGCGCCCAGACCGCCAGACCACCAGCGCCGAACAGCGCCAGGTCGATGATCATCATGAGGCCAACGCCTTGCCATGAAAAACGGGTGTACAGATTGCGCTCGATCCAGTCGTCAGGGGTGCCGTGGCCGAAACGGGCCATGGTTTCCATGTTTTTGGATTCAACGCGGTAGAGCTCTGCGCCCTGCGTCAGCACCTTCTTGATGCCATAGACGTGGGGGCTGTGCGGGTCGTCGGCCTGCTCGCACTTGGCGTGGTGCTTGCGGTGAATGGCAGCCCATTCCTTGGTCACCTGGCCGGTGGTCAACCACAGCCAGAAACGGAAGAAATGAGAGGCGATCGGGTGCAGGTCCAGCGACCGATGAGCCTGGTGACGGTGCAAAAAGACCGTCACGCTGATCATGGTGACGTGCGTCACGGCCAGAGCAAACAGAACAATTTGCCACCAAGCGATGTTCCACAGGCCATTGGCCAGCCAGTCAAGGGCCGCATCAAACAAAATCATAGAAGTTCCTATAAAGGGTTCGCAGCGGCCAGGTCTTGAAAGCTCAGCATTCCGAACACTCGACATTGTAGGCCGGCTGTGGCCAAACGCCAAGTCCGGGAAATGAATAAGCCAGCAGGACTTAAAACGCTAAAAATAGCTTTCAAGCTGACAACTTTCTTTATCTTCCGCCATCTTTTTAGTTTTCAAGACCCCTGATCAGCTCTTTTGCCACACGGCGGCAAAGAAACCGTCGGTGTGGTGCTGATGAGGCCAGAGCCGCAAATACGCACCTGAGCACAAGCTCGTTGCGTTTTCCACCCCGGCCTGGGTCAGCACCTCGGCCGCCTGCAGCAGTTGGAACTCCGGATGAACGGCGCTGAAGGCTTCGGCAATCTGCTCGTTTTCTTCCAGCAACAAGCTGCAGGTGGCGTAGACCAGTCGGCCGCCGGGCTTCAAAAGACGGGCTGCGCTTTGCAAAATGGCGGCCTGGGTGACGCTCAAGGCCTGGATCAGTTTTGGATTTTGCCGCCACTTGAGGTCCGGGTTGCGGCGCAGCGTGCCCAGTCCCGAGCAGGGCGCGTCCACCAGCACACGGTCGATCTTGCCGGCCAGGCGCTTGATGCGGTCGTCCCGCTCATGGGCAATCG
>JBIKHR010000092.1:0-9233 GCA_044362035.1 Polaromonas sp.
CGCGCAAGGCGCGCAGGTGCTGGACCTCGAAGCCCTGGCCAACCACCGCAGCTCGGTGCTGGGGCTGATTCCCGGTCAGACGCAGCCCAGCCAAAAAGCATTTGACACGCGCATCTGGACGGCGCTGCAGGCCTTTGACCCGGCGCGGCCCGTATACATCGAAAGCGAAAGCAAGAAGGTCGGTAACGTGGTGGTGCCCGAAAGCCTGATGGCCGCCATGCGCCGCAGCCCTTGTCTGCACCTGCAACTAAGTGAGGAAGAGCGCGTCAAGCTGCTGCTGCAGGACTACGACTTTTTTGTGCAAGACATCGACTTCTTTTGCGAACGGTTGGACGCGCTGACAGAAGCACGCGGCAAAGCCGTGGTGGCCGACTGGCAGGCCCGTGCGCGCAGTGGCGGCGTAGCCGGTGTGGTCAAAGACCTGCTGGTGCATCACTATGACCCGGTCTATCTGCAATCGATGCAGCGCAATTTCGAGCATTACGCGTCGGCCCGGCCCCTGGCCCCGGCCGACCACAGCATGCAGGCCATGCAGGCACTCGCTCAAACCCTGACCGGCGCTTGACGAAAAAAAACTGCAGGGCCCGAGAGCGCTGCAGTTTGTAAAAAAGAAATTTGAATTCAGAGAGTGGGCGTGGCTGGCGGTGCGTCCGGAGCGTTCGTGGCATCAGGCTCGCCGGCTACGTCACTGCCTTCTGCGCCGTCTTCGGCTTCGTCAGGCTTGCCTTCGGCTTTGCGCTTGAGTTTGTCTTCTTTCTTGCGCTTTTTGGCGAGCTCTTTTTGGCGTTTTTCGTACGAATAATTAGGTGTTGCCACAAAGTGCTTTCAGGATGAATAGCCCCAACTGTACTGCATCAGGCAGCGAGCTTCGCAAGCGCTTGTGACAAGTCAGCTTGCAGATCAGCCACCGATTCCAGTCCAACCGAAAAGCGCACCAGACCCCCGCGATGCGGCCACGGCACGCTGCGGATGGACGGCACATCGTAGGGCGCACAAAGACTCATCGGGCCGGCCCAGCTGTAACCCAGTTTAAAAAGTTTGAGGCTGTCGCAAAACAGGTCCACCTGCGCCTGGCTGATCTCTGGCTTGAAGATGGCGCTGAAAAGGCAGGCAGCGCCCGCACAGTCACGCAGCCAAGCCGCATGCCCGGGCGAGCCGGGCAGCGCCGGGTGCCGCACCTCGGCCACCGCCGCCTGACCCTGCATCCAGACGGCCAGTGCGCGCGTGGCGGCGTCTTGCGCCTGGTAGCGCAGCGCCATGCTGGGCAAGCCGCGCAGCACGGCTTCAGCGTCATTGCCCGCCACGCCAAAACCCACCCGCATGTGGCAGTAAAGAAGTTGGTGATGCAGCGCCTCGTCACGCGTGACCACCGAACCCATCAGCACATCGCCGCCGCCGCTGGGGTATTTGGTCAGTGCTTGCACCGAGACATCGGCCCCCAGTTCAAAAGCATTGAAGGCCAGGCCCGCGCCCCAGGTGTTGTCGAGCACGCTGACCAGGCCTTCGGGATGGCGGGCAGTATGAGCGCGGATGACGCCCACCAGGGCACTCACATCCGGAAACTCGAGCGTGATGGAGCCCGGCACTTCGAGCCAGACCAGCCGCGTCTTGACGCTCAGCTTTTGCCGCAGGTCGTCCGGGTTCATCGGGTCGTAATAGCGGTGGCTGATGCCCCAGCCCTTCATTTCATGCTCGGCCAGCGTCTTGTTGGGACCGTAGGCGTTATCGGGGATCAAGAGCTCGTCACCGGCGCGCAAAAGTGCCATGTTGACCAGCGCGACGGCGGCCAGGCCGCTGGGCACCAGCGTGCAATAGCGACCGCCTTCAAGTGTGGCAATACGCGCCTCCAAGGTGAAGGTGGTTGGCGTGCCGGCCAGGCCGTAGGTGTAGCCGGTTTTGTGCGTCCAGTCGCGGTGGCGCAAGGCAGCAACATTGGGGAAGATGACCGTCGAAGCCCGGTGAACGGGCACGGTCACGGCTTCAAAGCCGGCTGGCGGTTGGTAAGGATGGTGAATGAGTTGCGTACAAAGGTCTTTCATGCCGCCATGTTACAGACCTTCGGGGCGGCTCAGACCTTCCACTTCTCAATGAGTTGCGCGGGGCGCAAGGCGTCATAGCCCTCAAAGGGCTGGTGAATCCAGGGGTTGGTGGCCAGAAAATCCACCGAGTAGTCGGGTTGGAAAGTGGACACGCCCTTGGTCCAGATGACCGCGCTGCGCAACTCGGTGATGGGCTTGTAGTTGTTGCGCAGCTGGTCAATCACGGCGTTGAGCGTGTGTCCCGTGTCGGCCAGGTCATCGACCAGCAAGACGCGGCCGGCGATCTCGCCCTTGGGCGTGGTGATGAATCGGGCGATGTCCAGATTGCCCTGCACCGTGCCGGAATCTGCCCGGTAGGAGCTGGTGGACATGATGGCCAGCGGCTTGTCAAAGACGCGCGAGAGGATGTCACCGGGGCGCATACCGCCTCTGGCCAGACACAAGATGGTGTCGAACTCCCAGCCGGACTGGTGAATCTTGATCGCCAATTTTTCGATCAGGTTGTGGTACTCGTCGTAGCTCACGTAAAGGTGTTTGCCGTCTTCAGTCAACATGCAGTGTTTCCAATCAAAAAGAGCGGTTCAAAAAAGGGGCAGCTGCTGCAAAAAACTCAGGCCACGTAAGGGTTGCGCAGCAAGATCGTGTGGTCACGGTCCGGGCTGGTAGAGACCATGTGAATAGGCACGCCGGTGACTTCTTCAATGCGCTGCAGATAGCGCTGCGCAGCGTCTGGCAAGGCGGCGTAGTCGGTCACGCCGACGGTGCTTTGCGTCCAGCCGGGCATGTCTTCGTAAATTGGCTTGCAACGGGCGATGTCTTCAGCGCCCATGGGCAAAATATCGGTGATGGCGCCATCGAGCTCATAGCCGGTGCACAGCTTCAGCGTCTCAATGCCGTCGAGCACGTCGAGCTTGGTGATGCACAGACCAGACAAGCCGTTGACCTGCGCCGAGCGCTTGAGCAGGGCCGCGTCAAACCAGCCGCAACGGCGGCTACGCCCGGTGGTCACGCCTTTTTCGGCGCCCACGGTGCTCAGGTGGTAACCCACGGTGCCGGGCTTTTCCCAGTCGAGTTCTGTCGGGAAAGGGCCACCGCCAACACGGGTGCAATAGGCCTTGGTGATGCCCAGGATGTAGTGCAGCATGCCCGGCCCCACGCCGGCACCGGCAGCGGCATTGCCGGCCACGCAGTTGCTGGAGGTGACAAAGGGATAGGTGCCGTGGTCAACGTCGAGCAAGGTGCCCTGCGCGCCTTCAAACAGCAGGTTGGCGCCGGCGCGGTGCGCGTCGTTGAGCTCGCGCGAGACGTCGGCCATCATGGGCTTGAGCAGCTCGGCGTGGCGCATCGCTTCGTTGTAGACGCTGTCGAAATCAATCGCCGGCGCATTCAAAAAACCGGTCAGGATGAAGTTATGCAACTCGAGCAACTCCCGCAACTTGGTGGCAAAACGCTCGGGGTATTTCAGGTCCTGCACGCGCAGGGCGCGCCTAGCGATTTTGTCTTCGTAGGCGGGGCCGATGCCACGGCCGGTGGTGCCGATCTTGGTGATGCCGGCTTTTTCTTTGGCCGCTTCACGGGCAATGTCCAAGGCCGCGTGAAACGGCAGAATCAACGGGCAGGCTTCGCTGATGCGCAGGCGCGAGCGCACTTCAACACCGGCTTTTTCAAGGCCTTCGATTTCTTCAAACAGCTTGGCCGCAGACAGCACCACGCCGTTACCGATGTAGCACTTCACGCCCGGGCGCATGATGCCACTGGGGATCAGGTGCAAGGCCGTCTTGACGCCATTGATAACCAGCGTGTGGCCGGCATTGTGGCCGCCCTGAAAGCGCACCACGCCTTGCGACATCTCGGTGAGCCAGTCCACCAGCTTGCCTTTGCCCTCGTCACCCCACTGGGTTCCGACGACCACGACGTTGCGACCCGCGGCTGCGGCTTGTTTGTTTATCATTTCTGGGGTACTTGCTTAAAAAAAGTGGGGATGCAACCGGCCGAGACTTCAGGCGGGCGACTTGGGCAGCGACCGGACGACCCACTGGCCGGCCACTTCAGCCAGTTCGCGGTCGCAATCGAATTCATTGACTTCATGCTCATGCCCGGGCAGTACGCAGGCGACGGTTTCGCCCTGCGCGCGCAAGGCGGCAATCGACTGGCGCAGCGCCACGGCTTCGCCCCAGGGCGCGCGCACCGCGGCCTTCAGCGGGCGCGGGGCCAGCACGCTGACGAGTTCTTTCAGGTCCAGGCTGAAGCCCACGGCCGGCCGGCGACGACCGAACACGGCGCCGACTTCGTCGTAACGCCCACCGCGTGCCAGTTCTGCGCCCTGCCCGAAAATGGCAAAACGCGTGCCGCTGTAATAAGCGTAGCCGCGCAGGTCCGCCAGGTCAAAACCCACGGCGACAGCGCCGCCGAGGCTGGCCACATGGGTGGCAAGCCAGCGCAGGCCTTCCAGCGCAGCAAGTGCCCCCGGAACCGCTTTCAAGGCCTTGGCGGCTTCGGCCAGCACCTTATCGTCGCCATAGAGTTGCAATAAATCTGTCAGGCCGTGGGCCGAAGCCTTGGAAATGCTGGGCTCGGCGGCCAGCAGTTCAGCCAGTTCGCTGGCGTCCTTGGCGGCCAGGGCGGCATGCAGGCGCGACAAGGTGGCGCTGCTGATGCGGGTATCGGCCAGCAGGCTGCTGACGATGCGCACATCGGCCATGTCCACCGACAGCGAACTGGCGCCGGCAGCGCGCAGGCCTTCGAGGGCCAGCAACTGGGCTTCGAGGTCAGCTTCGAGGCCGGCGTGGCCGTAGATCTCTGCGCCGAACTGCAAGGGTTCGCGCGTGGCATGCGGGCGCTCAGCGCGTGTGTGCAGCACCGGACCGCAATAGCAAAGCCGGGCTACACCGCAGCGGTTGAGCAGGTGCGCATCAATGCGGGCAACTTGGGGGGTGGTATCGGCGCGCAAGCCCAGCGTGCGGCCGGAGAGCTGGTCCACCAGTTTGAAGGTTTGCAGGTCCAGAGCTTCACCGGTGCCGGTCAGCAGAGACTCGAGGTGCTCGAGCAGCGGAGGCATGACCAGCTCGTAGCCGTAGCAACGGGCAGTGTCCAGAAAAAGGCGACGGAGTTCTTCAATATGGCGCGCCTCGGAGGGCAGGACATCGGCAATTTGATCCGGCAATTGCCATGATGACGACCAGGCGGGCATGCGTTATTTCAGATGAGCTGTAAAACCAAGATTTTACCGGTCCCTGAGCCCGATTCACGGCCTGCCGACTGGAAAATCTGCGCAAGGTGAGATGCAGGGGCAGCGCAGGCTGAGTAGCCCGCCCTGCCCTGCCAGCTTTTCAGCTTATTTTTTTGCCGGAGCAGAGCCGCCGCCAGCGCCCCGCATGGCTTTGAAGAAGTCAGAGGACTGGTCCACCACCATCACGTCGCTCTTTTTATTGAAGCTGGCTTTGTAAGCATCCAGGCTTCTGTAGAACTGAGCGAACTGCGGATCGCGGCCAAAGGACTCATTGAACAGGGCCGCCGCTTGCGCATCGCCCTCGCCCTTGATCTTCTGCGCGTCGCGGTAAGCGTTGGCGACAGTGACCTCGCGCTGGCGGTCGGCATCAGCGCGGATTTTCTCGCCTTCCGCAGCACCGGTCGAACGCAATTCATTGGCCACGCGCTTGCGCTCGGCTTCCATGCGGCGGTAGACCGACTCGGTGATCGCCTCGACATAGTCCACGCGCGTGATGCGCACATCAATCACGTCCACGCCCCAAGGCTTGGCACCACGCACCACCTGCAAGACTTCGGCCTTGACATCGGCCATCAGGGCTTCCCGTTTGAGCGAAAGCAAGTCCTTGACGGTGCGCTTGTTGATCTCTTCCTGGAAGGCATTGCGCACCACACGGTTCAGCTGGTTGGCACCGGCACGCTCGTCCAGCCCGACATTGCGGATGTACTCCGAAGGCTGCGTGATGCGCCAGCGCACATACCAGTCGATCACCACGCGCTGCTTCTCGGCAGTCAGCATGGGTTCGGCATCGGTGCTGTCCAGCGTGAGCAGTCGCTTGTCGATGTAAGAGACGTTTTGAAAAGGCGGTGGCAGCTTGAAATTCAGGCCCGGCTCGGTGATCACTTCCTTGATCTGACCAAGGGCGTAGATCACGCCGAACTGACGCTGATCCACCACAAACAACATGGAACTGAGCAGCGCCAACGCCACCAGCACGGAAGAGGCTAAAAACCCGATTTTGTTCACGATATTTCCTTAGCGGGTGCGCGAGTCACGGACACGGGCATCGACTGGTGGCGTTGTGGCACCAGGCGTCGGCGTGCCGGCTACAGGGGGGGCCATGGGCAGATCCGGGGAAATGGAGCCGCCCTGCGCTGTCATTTGCATGATCTTGTCGAGCGGCAGGTACAAGAGGTTGGAGCCCTGACGCGACTCAACCATGACCTTGGTGACGTTGGTGTAAACCTGTTGCATCGCATCGGTGTACATGCGGTCACGCGTGACTTGCGGTGCCTTCTGGTATTCGGTCAGCACCGAGCGAAAGCGCTGCGCATCACCCTGGGCCTGCGCGACGATCCTGGCCTTGTAGGCTTCGGACTCTTCTTTCAAGCGCGAGGCCGAACCGACCGCACGCGGGATCACGTCGTTGGCGTAGGCCTGGGCTTCGTTCTTGGCGCGCTCGCGCTCCTGGCCGGCCTTGAGCACATCGTCAAACGAGGCTTGCACCTGCTCGGGTGGACGCACACCGCTTTGCTGCAAGTTGATGCCCACCACTTCCACACCGACCTTGTAGCGGTCGAGGATGGTTTGCATCAGGGTACGTACGCGCGGGCCGATCTGGTCACGCTCTTCGGAAAGGGCCGAGTCCATGCGCATTTTGCCAACCACCTCGCGCACGGCGGTTTCAGCGGCCTGAACCACGGCACCGGCCGGGTCCTTGCTTTCAAACAAGTAAGCGCGGGCGTCATTCAGACGGTATTGAACGGCAAATTTGATTTCAACAATGTTCTCGTCTTCGGTCAGCATGGCCGACTCGCGCAGACCGGTGGCCTTGATGACGGTGTCGCGGCCCACATCGACCGAGCGGATCTGCGTGACGACCACCATTTCATGGCGTTGCACAGGGTACGGCAGACGCCAGTTGAAACCGGCACCGACGGTCGCCTTGTAACGGCCGAATTGCGTGATGACGGCCTGCTGGCCCTCTTGCACGATGAAAAAACCGGTGCCCAGCCAGATCAGCAAGGCCACTGCCGCGATCAGGCCAACGCCCACGCCGGCACTTTTCATGTCGGGCTGAAAGCCACCACCGCCGCCGCCAGCAGGTCCACGCGGGCTGCCACCGCCCTTGTTGCCAAAAAGACCGCTCAGCTTGCGATTGAATTCGCGCCAGAGTTCGTCCAGATCGGGCGGACCCTGGTTGGCGCCCTGCGGCCGCGGGCGCTGAGGCGCCGGACTGACCGGCGGCTCTTCGCGTGCGCCCTCGGGTTTGGACTCACCCGAGGTTGATGGCGACTTGTCTTCGTCGCGCCCCCAACGTGGGTCGTTCAAATTGAACATGCCGAGCGCGCGCTGTATCAGGCGTCCGGGCAAGGCCGCTACCGTCTGGAGCACAGGTGTGAAATTCATGGATCGAGTTCTTTTCATTTTGATGACACCGACATTGTGCCTAATCAGACAACAGCCTCATCCGCCTGAGGGCTATCGGCCTGCGGAAAGGCTCCGGCATGCCTGGCCAGCATTTCCCGCAGCTGCGGCAGACCTTCACCCGTGCGGGCACTCACGAAAACCCGGTCCAGCCGCCTTGCGGTCTCCGAATCAGGGTCATGGACCTCGTACATGTCCACCATATGAAGCGGCCAACGGGCTTTTTCAAGCGCGTCTAGCTTGTTAAAGACCAGCACCTGCGGCACCTGGTCGGCTTCGATCTCGCCGAGCACCTTCTGGACTTGCTCGATCTGCTCGAGAAAGTCAGGGTTCGAGCCATCAACCACATGCAGCAGCAAGTCGGCATCGGCGGCTTCCTGCAAGGTCGCTTCAAAGGCGTCAATCAGACCGTGCGGCAGATCGCGAATGAAACCCACGGTGTCGGACAGCGACACGGAGCGTGCCGCGTCACCCAGGTAAAGCTGGCGCGTGGTGGTGTCCAGCGTAGCAAAGAGCTGGTCGGCGGCATAGGCCTTGGCCTTGACCAGCGCATTGAACAACGTGGTCTTGCCGGCGTTGGTGTAACCCACCAGCGAAATGGTGAAAGAGTTTCGCCTGTCGCGCTGCTTGCGCTGGGTCTGGCGCTGGCGCTTGACTTTGTTCAGGCGCTCTTTGGTGCGCTTGATGGACTCGCTGATCATCCGTTTATCGAGCTCAATCTGCTTTTCGCCCGGGCCGCCGCGCACGCCCGCGCCGCCGGTTTGCCGCTCCAAGTGGGACCAGCGCCGCACCAGCCGGGTCGAGAGATATTGCAGGCGGGCCAGTTCGACCTGCAGTTTGCCTTCGTGGCTGCGCGCGCGCTGCGCAAATATTTCAAGAATGAGCAGGGTGCGGTCGTTGACCGGCATGTCCAGCGTGCGCTCAAGGTTGCGCTGCTGGGCCGGGCTCAGGGACTGGTCAAACAGGACTTCGGTGGCGCCCACCTCGCGCGCCATCATCTTGATTTCTTCGGCCTTGCCAGTGCCGACAAACAGCGCCGCATCGGGGGCTTTTCGCTTGCAGCTCATGCGGGCCACGGGCGTCAGGCCGGCCGTCTGCGCCAGCAGACCGAGCTCTTCGAGATTGGCGTCGAAATTCGGCGTACCGAAATCAACCCCGATCAGGATGACGTTGGCAGAAGCCGCGGGGCGCAGGTCCACTGAGCTCAGCTTGCCGGGCTTTCGTCGGACTCGGAAGTGGTGAAATTCACCGCGCGTCCGGGAACGATGGTTGAAATAGCGTGTTTGTAGACCATCTGAGTCACCGTGTTGCGAAGTAGCACGACGTACTGGTCAAAAGACTCGATCTGACCTTGCAGCTTGATGCCGTTGACCAGGTATATCGACACTGGCACATGCTCGCGGCGCAGGATGTTAAGGAAAGGGTCCTGCAAAAGCTGACCTTTGTTGTTATTGCTCACGATATTCTCCGTGTTCTAGAGTGAGTTGATGAGACTAGACCTTACCACAGCGGTCTGTGACCAAGCTGTAAGCCTAGTCTGATTCCTTGCCAGAAAAAGG
>JBIKHR010000359.1:0-2769 GCA_044362035.1 Polaromonas sp.
GCGCGCAGCAGCATCGTCAGGCGCCGGCTCGGGGATGGCCATCAGGCCGCGCAACACCAGGCGCGGCAGCGCGGCCACGGCCAGCGCCAACGCCAGCGCGTCAGCCGGTGCCACGCCCGACTTGTTAGCACCGCCGTCAATGTTGACCTGCAGGCAAATTTGCAGCGGCGGCAAACCGGCCGGGCGCTGCTCGCTCAGGCGCTCGGCAATTTTCAGCCGGTCCACCGACTGCACCCAGTCAAAGTGCTCGGCCACCAGCCGCGTCTTGTTGCTCTGGATGGGCCCGATGCAGTGCCACTGCAAAGCCGACACGCCAGCCTGTCCGGGCTCGGCCAGCCACTGGCGCAGCGCCAGGATTTTGTCCACGCCTTCCTGGATGTAGTTCTCGCCAAACGCCGTTTGCCCGGCGCGCACCGCCTCGATCACCGCGTCCGCGCCGAAGGTCTTGGACACCGCCAGCAGTTGCACGCTGCCGGGTGCCCGGCCGGCCGCCGCCGTGGCCTGGGCGATTTGCTCGCGGACGCGGGCGAGTTGGCTGGCAATGTCCGGTGCTGAACGTTCGTCAGGGGCTGAGGGAGGGGTGCTCTTCATACTGGCACTTTACCAACATGCACAAGCTGCAGAAAGTACCCTCCATGGACCTGACCGCCCTGCTCACCACGGCTCTGGCTCGCCAGGCTTCGGATCTGCATCTGGCGGCCGGCATGCCGCCCATGCTGCGCGTGCATGGGCAGATTGAAGCGCTGGACTGGCCGGTGCAGAGCCAGACGGATGTGGCGGCGCTGCTCAGCCAGGTGATGACGGCGCAGCAGCGCGAGGTGTTTGCGCAAACGCTGGAGCTGGACTTGGCGTGGACGCATGTGGCGCTGGGGCGCTTTCGGGTAAATGCGTTCATGCAGAGCCGTGGCGCGGCGGCGGTGTTTCGCTGCATTCCGGCTGCGGTGCCGGCGCTGGACTCGCTGGGTGCGCCGGCCGTGCTGGCCGAGCTGGCGCTCAGGCCGCGCGGGCTGGTGCTGGTGACGGGGCCGACGGGCTCGGGCAAGTCCACCACGCTGGCGGCGATGGTGGATTTTTACAACCGCACCCGCGCCGGGCACATCCTCACGGTAGAAGACCCGATCGAGTTTGAGCATGTGGCCCACAAAAGCATCGTGAACCAGCGCGAGGTCGGCCGCCACACGCACAGCTTCAGCGCCGCGCTGCGCGCTGCCCTGCGTGAAGACCCGGACGTGATTCTGGTCGGCGAGCTGCGTGACCTGGACACCATTCGCCTGGCGCTGACGGCAGCCGAAACCGGCCACTTGGTGCTGGGCACGCTGCACACGGCCAGCGCAACCAAGGCGGTGGACCGCATCATCGATGTCTTTGCGGCCCAAGACAAAGACATGGTGCGCAGCATGTTGTCGGAGTCGCTGGAGGGCGTGGTGGCGCAGACCTTGTGCCGCACCGCAGACGGCACGGGCCGCGTGGCCGCTCACGAGGTGATGCTGGGCACGCCGGCCATCCGCAACCTGATCCGCGAGGGCAAGGTGGCGCAGATGTATTCGACGTTGCAAACGGGTGCCAGCCAGGGCATGCAGACGCTGGACCAGAGCCTGGCCGAGCTGGTCAGGCGCCAGCGCATCACGCCGGCCGAGGCGCGCCGGCACGCTAAGGTGCCATCGCAGTTTGCCGCCTGAGCGCCGGGCCGGGCTGGGCTGCTAGCGGCAGACCGCTGTGTGAAAATCAGCAACCTTGCCCCTTCAACCCCCAGCCAACTTAAAGAGACCCGCCATGAGCAGCACCAAGCCCAAGACTTACAACGCCACCGCCTCCCGCAAAGTGGCTTTTCTGGGTCTGGGTGTGATGGGTTACCCCATGGCCGGCCATCTGGCGTTGGCCGGCCACCAAGTCACGGTCTACAACCGCACAGCCGCCAAGTCCGCCGCCTGGTGCGCCGAGTTTGCCGCCACCGCTGCGCCCCGCCAGGCGGCCACACCGCAGGAGGCGGCCGAGGGTGCCGATATCGTGTTTTGCTGCGTGGGCAATGACGATGACCTGCGCAGCGTGACGCTGGGCGCTGACGGCGCTTTTGCCGGCATGCATCCGGGCGCGGTATTTGTGGACCACACCACCGCGTCGGCCACCGTGGCGCGCGAGCTGTTTGCCGCGGCCAAGGCCATCGGTCTGCACTTCATTGACGCGCCCGTCTCAGGCGGCGAGGCCGGCGCGCAAAACGGCGCGCTGACCGTCATGTGTGGCGGCGAATCTGTCGCCTTTGACGCCGTGATGCCGGCGGGCATGGCGTTTGCCAAGGCCTTCACCCTGATGGGCGAGAGTGGCGCCGGCCAGCTCACTAAGATGGTCAACCAGATTTGCGTCGCCGGGCTGGTGCAGGGCTTGTCGGAAGCGATTGCATTCGGCCAGAAAGCCGGCCTGGACATGAATCTGGCGCTGGACGTGATCGGCAAGGGCGCCGCGCAAAGCTGGCAGCTCGACAACCGCGGCAAGACCATGGTGGCCGACAAGTTTGACTTTGGCTTTGCCGTGGACTGGATGCGCAAAGACTTGGGCCTGGTGATGGACCAGGCCAAGCTCAACGGTGCGCGCCTGCCGGTGACGGCGCTGGTAGACCAGTTTTACGGTGACGTGCAGACCATGGGCGGGCGCCGCTGGGACACCTCCAGCCTGATCAAGCGGCTGAAATAAGCGCTCCAGCCAGAGCGCCGGCTCAGGCTTTGGGTTTGGCCGGCACGGGTGCCGGCTCGCTCTTGGCGGGCCGCATGCGGC
>JBIKHR010000360.1:0-2766 GCA_044362035.1 Polaromonas sp.
TGCGCAGCATGTTCGCTCATGCTGGAGCAAGTTTTGCTGGCCACGCCGGGTGTGCTGTCGGCCAAGGTGAGTGCGGCCAGTCAGCGCGCCAGTGTGCGCTGGTCGTCTGGCCTGACCAAACCTTCGCTGTGGCTGCTGGCCCCGCGGGCAATTGGCTACACGCTGAGCCCGGCGCTGGACACGGTGGCGTCTGACCAGGCGCGGGTGGATGCGCGGCTGGCACTGTGGCGCTGGCTGGTGGCCGGCTTTTGCATGATGCAGGTGATGATGTACGCATTCCCCGCCTACATCACCGAGCCGGGCGACATCACCCCCGACATCGAGAAACTGTTGCGCTGGGCTTCGTGGGTGCTGACGCTGCCGGTGCTACTGTTTTCTTGCAGGCCCTTTTTTGCCAATGCGCTGCGCGATTTGCGGCTGGGCACAGTCAGCATGGACCTGCCGGTCGCGCTGGGCATTCTGATCACCTTTGTCATCAGTTCGGCCGCCACCTTCGAGCCTGCCGGCTGGTGGAGCGCCGAGGTTTATTTCGATTCGCTCACCATGTTTGTGTTCTTTCTGCTCACCGGCCGCTGGCTGGAGCAGCGCCTGCGGGCGCGCACCTCGGGCGCGCTCGACGGTCTGGTGCAGCGTCTGCCAGACAGCGTTCAACGCCGCCTGCCCGGTGGCGAGTTTGAGCAGGTGGCGGTGCGCCGCTTGGTGGTGGGCGACTGTGTGCGCGTGTTGCCCGGGCAGGCTTTTCCGGCGGACGGCGTCATAGAGTCCGGCAGCACTTTTGCCGACGAGGCCTTGCTGACAGGTGAGTCGCGTCCGGTGCCCAGGGCCTTGGGCGACATGGTCATGGCCGGCAGTTACAACCTGTCAGCAACCGTGCAGGTTCGGGTGACGCAGCTGGGTGCCGGCACACGCTATGCCGGCATTGTGGCCTTGATGCAGCGCGCCGCCGTCGACAAGCCCCGTCTGGCCTTGCTGGCCGACCGTATCGCCAAGCCCTTTTTGTGGTTTGTGTTGCTCGCGGCTTTGCTCGCGGCGGCTTTCTGGTGGGGTACGGACCCGGCCCGCGCCATCATGGCGTCGGTGGCGGTGCTGGTGGTCACCTGTCCCTGCGCTTTGTCGCTGGCCACACCCACGGCCATGCTGACAGCGGCGGGCGTGCTGGCACGCCAGGGCGTGCTGGTGCGGCGGCTGCAGGCCATCGAAGCCATGGCCGATGTGGACACGGTGGTGTTTGACAAGACGGGCACGCTGACCGAGGCACGCATGGGGTTGGGTCTGGCGGTCACCCGCGCCGGCATGTCGCCAGAGGGTGCGTTGGCGCTGGCAGGGGCGCTGGCTCGGCATTCCTTGCACCCGGTTTCGCGGGCACTGGTGGCTGCGGCGCAGGCCCCTGCAACGCTGGCGCTTGCACAAGGCCTGAGTCTGTCGGGCGTTGTCGAGCAAGCCGGGCAGGGCATGAGCGGGCTGCTGGCTGAGCCCTTGGAGTCGGCCTGTGCTGGCCCGCTGCGCATGGGCTCGGCCCTGTTTTGCGGTGTGGATGACGCCCCGCTCAGCGGACGCATGCAGGTTTTTCTGGCCGATGCCACAGGCTGGCTGGCCCGCTTTGAGCTGGATGAAGTGGTCAGGCCCGATGCTGAAAAGGCCGTGCTGCAGTTGCAGGCGGCCGGGCTGGAGGTGCAAATGCTCTCGGGTGACCACACTGCGGCGGCGCTGCGGGTGGCTCAACGCTTGGGTATTGCCCAAGTGCAGGGCAACTGCACACCGCAGAGCAAATTGGCCTGGCTGCAAACCCTGCAAAGCCAGGGACGCAAAGTACTCATGGTGGGTGATGGGTTGAACGACGGGCCGGTGCTGGCGCGTGCCAATGTGTCTGTCGCGGTGGGCCAGGCGGTTCCGCTGGCGCAGGCGCAGTCAGATTTCATCATTCCCGGCGGGCAGTTAAGCCGGCTGGCACGCATGCCGGCGCAGGCACGTCGCACGCTGCGCATCGTCCGGCAAAACTTGCTGTGGGCTGCGGCTTACAACCTGGTCTGTGTGCCGCTGGCCATCAGCGCCTACCTGCCGGCTTGGCTGGCGGGTCTGGGCATGGCGCTGAGTTCCCTGCTGGTGATGGCCAACGCCGCCCGCCTGACGCGTGTCAACGAAAGCGACTGATGGACATACTTTTCCTGCTCGTCCCTGTTTCCGTGCTGCTGGCCCTGGGCGTGGTGGGGCTGCTGGCTTGGGCGGTGTGGTCCGGGCAGTTCGAGGATGTTGAAAGCGAAGGAGAGCGTATCTTTCAGAAAACTGACGGCGACGCCTAGATCGGCCCAGCCACCGAAAAAAGCTTCTTTTTTTGCATTACCGATGAAGGCCGATTTGATCCAAATCAACTCATTGATGTAGACGCTGCACCAAAATTCTTTCTAACTTAGGTTACAGAAAGTTAGATATGAGTGCAGTACTTCACAATGCATCGGCCTCGGCAGGTCAAAGTCCGTGGGCCGCATCTCGCGCCATGGTCTACAACGACAAGATTGTTCGCCAGTTCTCAGTGGCGGCCGTGGTCTGGGGTGTAGTGAGCATGCTGGTAGGCGTGTTCATTGCGGCGCAGATGGCCTGGCCGGAGCTGAACTTCGGCATTCCCTGGTTGTCTTTCGGGCGCTTGCGGCCCCTGCACACCAATGCCGCCATTTTTGCTTTTGGCGGCTGCGCCCTGTTTGCCACCAGCTACTGGGTGGTGCAGCGCACCTGCCAGACGCGCATCATTTCCGACAAGCTGGCCGCTTT
>JBIKHR010000093.1:0-9187 GCA_044362035.1 Polaromonas sp.
CCCCTCGGGGGGCAGCGAAGTACACGCAGTGACTGAGCGTGGGGGCTGGCATATAATCGTGGGCTTTGCTGCATCATCCACAGACTCCTTCCCAGGATTAAAGGAATTTATATATGGCCACCGCCAAACCCAAGAAAAAGAACCCCCGCCTTGCTTCCGGACGCAAACGCGTTCGCCAGGACATCAAACTCAACGCTGCGAACACCTCGCTGCGTTCCAAGTACCGCACCGCCGTCAAGAACGTTGAAAAAGCCGTTCTGTCCGGCGACAAGACCAAAGCTGCAGAGCTCTTCGCCAAGGCCCAGAGCATTGTGGACACGGTTGCTGACAAAGGCATCTTCCACAAGAACAAGGCTGCCCGTGACAAGAGCCGACTGTCTACCAAGGTGAAAGCCCTGGCACTCAAAGCCGCCTGATTCGTCAGGCAAACCGCCCGGCTGTCACCTCGCGTGATATCCGCCGTTTTGTAGGGTGCGCTGCAGCAAAGTGAAAAAACCGCCTTCGGGCGGTTTTTTCATGTCGACTCGCGCAGCGGGATGCAGATCAGTTTTTGCGGACGGTTTTGGGCGACTCGTGCAGCAAACAAGCCTCGGCTATTTGCAATCGGTTGTCTTTGGCAAAGTTCAGGGCGAAGTCCCAGGCCATGGGCTCTGCTTCTCGCAACTCGCTGTTCACTACCACGCACTTGACGTCGCCAATCAAGGTGGGGACGCACCAGGGTGAGTAAGTCAGGTGGCTGCCGGGCTGGGGTCCGCCGGGGCGGAACTGACTCATCACGCCACACAGACGATCGGCCCAGTCGCTGGGGCGAAAGGTCTTGCCTTCAAGGGTCAAGCCCTGAATAAAAATTTCTTTGGCGCTGCTGGAGACCATCGGTAGAGGCTGCTTGAAGGACCGTTTGACGATGCGCTGCAACCGGGTTGGCCGGCACTTGCTGCGCTGCACAATGAGTATATCTTATATAAGACTTAAGCCCCTGTCAGGCCAGGCGCGGGCGTGTGGACCTAAAATCAAAAATTGAGTCTCAAGTGAAAGCCCCGCACGACCATGAACGCTGCCCTCCCCGTCCCCGTTGAAGCCGCCTCCCCGCACGTCATGAACACCTACGGCCGACTGCCGCTGGCGCTCTCGCATGGCCAGGGCTGCCGCGTCTGGGACGTCAACGGCAAGGCCTATCTCGACGCGCTGGGCGGCATTGCCGTCAACACACTGGGCCACAACCACCCCCGGTTGGTGCCGGCGCTGCAAGATCAGATCAGCAAGCTGATCCATACCTCCAATTACTACCACATCCCCTTGCAGGAAGCGCTGGCCGCCAAGTTGGTCGAGCTGTCGGGCATGACCAACGTCTTCTTTTGTTCGACCGGGCTGGAGGCCAACGAAGCGGCGCTCAAACTGGCGCGTAAATTCGGTCACGACAAAGGCATTCAGCGCCCGGAGATCGTGGTTTACGACAAGGCCTTTCATGGCCGCAGCATTGCCACCCTGAGCGCGACCGGCAACCTCAAGGTGCAAGCCGGCTTTGGACCGCTGGTCGAGGGTTTCATACGCGTGCCGCTCAATGACGTGGAAGCTCTGAAGAAAGCCACCGCAGGCAACCCCAACGTGGTGGCTGTTTTCCTGGAAGCCATTCAGGGTGAAGGCGGCGTCAACCCGATGGATGCCGACTACCTGCGCGCCGTGCGAAAGCTCTGCGACGAACAAGACTGGTTGCTGATGATTGACGAAGTGCAGTGCGGCATGGGCCGTACCGGCAAATGGTTTGCGCACCAGTGGGCCGGCATCCTGCCGGACGTCATGCCGCTGGCCAAGGGCCTGGGCTCAGGCGTGCCAATTGGTGCCGTGGTGGCCGGTCCCAAGGCTGCGCGTATTTTTGCGCCTGGCAACCACGGCAGCACCTTCGGCGGCAACCCGCTGGCGATGCGTGCCGGGGTCGAGACCATCCGCATCATGGAAGAAGACGGCTTGCTGGCCAACGCCGTCAAGGTCGGCGAGCACCTCAAGGCAGCTTTGCAACGCGAGCTGAGCAGCCTGTCGGGCCTCAAAGAAATCCGCGGCCGCGGCCTGATGCTGGGCGTCGAGCTGAAAGTGCCTTGCAGCGAACTGGTTGGCCGCGCCGCCGATCAGGGACTGCTGATCAGTGTCACCGCTGAATCGGTGATCCGTTTGGTGCCTTCGCTGATCATGACCACCGCCGAGGCTGACGAAGTGGTCGGCATCTTGTGCCCGTTGGTCAAGCAATTGCTCAAGGAAAAGGCATGAAAGCGCAGCGTCACTACCTGCAGTTCAGCGACTGCACGGCTCCTGAATACGCGTACCTGTTTGAGCGCGCCGCCATCATCAAGAAAAAATTCAAAGCTTACGAAAAACACCAGCCGCTGGCCGACCGCACGATGGCCATGATTTTCGAGAAAGCCTCTACACGCACACGCGTGAGCTTTGAAGCCGGCATGTACCAGCTTGGCGGCTCGGTGGTGCATCTGACCACCGGCGACAGCCAGCTGGGCCGGGCCGAGCCGATTGAAGACAGCGCCAAAGTCATCAGCCGCATGGTGGACTTGGTGATGATCCGCACCTTCGAGCAAACCAAGATTGAGCGTTTTGCAGCGCACTCGCGCGTGCCGGTCATCAACGGCCTGACCAACGAGTTTCACCCTTGCCAGATCCTGGCCGACATCTTCACCTACATCGAGCACCGCGGCTCCATCAAAGGCAAGACGGTGGCCTGGGTGGGCGACGGCAACAACATGGCCAACACCTGGCTGCAGGCCAGCGAGATCCTCGGCTTCAAGGTGCACCTGAGCACCCCCGGTGGCTACGAAGTGGACCAGTCAATAGCCGGCATCCGCTCAGCCGAAAGCTACGCGGTGTTCAAAGACCCGATGCAGGCCTGCGCCGGCGCGGACTTGGTCACCACCGACGTCTGGACCAGCATGGGTTACGAGGCCGAAAACGAGGCCCGCAAAAAAGCCTTTGCCGACTGGTGCGTGGACCGCGACATGATGGCCGCGGCCAAGCCCGACGCGCTCTTCATGCACTGCCTGCCGGCGCACCGCGGCGAAGAAGTCGAGGCCGAGGTGATCGACGGCACGCAATCGGTGGTGTGGGACGAAGCAGAAAACCGCATGCACGTGCAAAAAGCACTGATGGAGTTTTTGCTGCTCGGCCAGCTGGGCTGATCAGCCCCGCCCGACGAAGGGCATCTTGGTGGCCATGACGGTCATGAACTGCACATTGGCCTCGAGCGGCAGGCTGGCCATGTGCACCACAGAATTAGCCACGTGCTGCACATCCATCATGGCTTCAATGGCGATTTGACCGTTGGCCTGCATCGTGCCGGTGGCCATCCGCGCAGAAATCTCGGTCACTGCATTACCTATGTCGATCTGACCGCAGGCGATATTGAAAGGTCGGCCGTCCAGCGAGATCGACTTGGTCAAGCCCGTGACGGCATGCTTGGTCGAGGTGTAAGGCGCGGAGTTCGGGCGCGGCGCGTGGGCCGAGATAGAGCCGTTGTTAATGATGCGGCCGCCCTGCGGGCTTTGCGCTTTCATTACCCTGAAAGCTGCCTGCGCGCACAAAAAAGAACCCGTGAGATTGATGTTGACAACGTTTTGCCATTGCTCGAATGTCAGCTCGTCAAAGCCGGCGGCGGGCAAGCCCACGCCGGCGTTGTTGAACAGCACGTCCACGCGGCCGAACTGCTGGCGCGTGCGCTCGAACAAGGCTGTCACCGAGTCGGGTTTGGACACATCGGTGGACACGGCCATCGCGCGGTCAAAACCAAGCGCGAGCGCTTCGGCCACCACAGCCGCCAGCGGTTCGCTGCGCCGTCCCGCCAGCGCCACGCTGTAGCCCGCCTTGAGCAGGGCCAGCGAGACGGCGCGGCCGATGCCGGTGCCGGCACCGGTGACAACAGCGACAGGCTGCGGATTCTTTTCTGGGGTGGACATTCGGGTTCCTTAGGTTTGAATGCGTGGATTTTGCCGCAAACCGGTGCTTCAGCTGCCGGCGTAGAGCCAGGGCATGTCCAGCAGGCGATGCCCCAGCAACTTGAGCGATGCATCACGCGCCAGACGCAGCGGGCCGGTGGCATGAAAAATCTGTCCGTTGCGCACAGCGCGGGCCTGCACGCGGGCGTTGCGCTGCCAGCGGTTCAGAGCGTAGCGCCGCAATGCCAGGGGCACATCGGCGTGGGGCCGGCTCACACTGGCCAGACAGCGGCCCAGTTCGGCCGCGTCTTCAATGGCCATGCCTGCGCCTTGGGCCAGATAGGGGCGCATCGGGTGCGCCGCATCGCCCAGCAAGGCCACACGGCCACGGACCATCTGGTCCGGGCTGAGCAATGGAGGACGATCGCACAGCACCCACAGACGCCAGGCGGGCACCGCTTCGACCAGTGCGGTGAGCGCCGGGCAATGGCCGTCCAATGCGGCCAACACGTCGGCGCGCAGACCGGGGTGGTCCCACTCCTGCACATCGGCCGGCGGTTGGCCGTGCACAAACATCACCACATTGAGCCACTCGCCAGCACGCACCGGGTAACTCACCAAGTGCAGATTGGGTCCCAGCCAGACGCTGACTTGCCCGCTGCGCAGCGCCAGTGGTAAGTCACTCTGGCGCACCAGCGCACGGTAAGCCAGGTGCCCGGTGGGCTGCGCCACGCCGTCGTCCAGGGCCTGGCAGCGCACCGCGCTCCACAAGCCGTCAGCGCCCACCAGCGCGTCTCCTTCCACGCAGTGGCCGTCGGCAAATGCCAGTTGCACGCCTTCAGGCACGTCGGTGAAGGCGGTGACAGGGGTGTTCAGGTTCAGGCGCACCTCGGGCCGGCTGCTCACGCTTTGCAGCAGCATCGCGTGCAAATCAGCACGGTGCAAGGTGGCATAAGGGGCGCCGTAGCGCTGCTGGCTGCGGCTGCCCAGGTCCAGGCTGGCCAGTTCACGCCCAGTGGGCGCGCTGCGCACGCTCAGTCGGTCCGGAAAGGCGGCCGCCAGACTAAGTGCATCGCCCAGGCCCCAGCCTTGCAAGACGCGGGTGGCATTGGGCCCGAGCTGAAGGCCGGCGCCGACCTCTGAAAAAACACTCGCTTGCTCATACAGGCGGACATGCCAGCCCGCACGGGCAGAAGCCAAAGCCGCCGCCAAAGCGCCAATGCCGCCGCCGGCAATCAGGAGCTGGCGACTCATGCGTCCAGCAGCTGCCGCAGCACAACAGAAAGGATGCTGCCGTGGCGGGAACAGTCCACTTCAATCGGGGGGTCGATATGCACAACCAGCTCCATTACTTTGCGCGAGCCGTCTGCTCGCCTGGCCCCCGTTTTGCAACGGGGGCTTGGGTCGGCTCAAAGGTTCAGCGTTTTCAGACCACCGTGGCGGCCACGTCGGTGTAATCCTTGACCTGATCGAAGTTCAGGTACTTGTACACCGTGCTGCCAGTGCCCGAGAGCACGCCCATGTCGGCCATGTACTCTGCTTTGGTCGGAATGCGACCGAGCTTGGAGGTGATGGCCGCAAGTTCAGCAGAGCCCAGATACACGTTGGTGTTTTTGCCCAGACGGTTCGGGAAATTGCGGGTCGAGGTGGACAGCACGGTGGCGCCTTCCTTGACCTGCGCCTGGTTGCCCATGCACAAGCTGCAACCCGGCATTTCCATGCGCGCACCGGCTGCGCCCAGCACACCGTAATGGCCCTCTTCGCTCAGTTGCTTGGCGTCCATCTTGGTGGGCGGTGCCATCCACAGCTTGACGGGAATGTCGCGCTTGTTTTCGAGCAGCTTGGAGGCTGCGCGGAAATGACCGATGTTGGTCATGCAGCTGCCGATGAACACTTCGTCGATCTTGGCGCCAGCCACATCCGACAAAGTTTTAACGTCGTCAGGATCGTTCGGGCAGGCCAGGATAGGCTCGTGAATGTCTGCCAGATCAATTTCGATCACAGCAGCGTATTCGGCGTCCGGGTCGGCCTTGAGCAGTTGCGGGTTGGCCAGCCAGGCTTCCATGGCGGCGATGCGGCGCTTGATGGTTCGCACGTCCGAGTAACCAGTGGCAATCATCCACTTGAGCATGGTGATGTTGCTGTTGATGTACTCGATGATTGGTTCTTTGTTCAGGTGCACCGTGCAACCACCGGCGCTGCGCTCGGCCGAAGCGTCGCTCAGCTCAAAGGCCTGTTCAACCTTGAGGTCAGGCAAGCCTTCGATTTCCAGAATACGGCCCGAGAACACATTGACCTTGCCCTGCTTGGCCACGGTCAGCAAGCCGGCCTTGATGGCATACAAAGGAATGGCGCTGACCAGGTCACGCAAGGTGACGCCGGGCTGCATCTTGCCCTTGAAACGCACCAGCACGCTCTCAGGCATGTCCAGCGGCATCACGCCGGTGGCCGCACCGAAAGCCACCAGACCGGAACCGGCCGGGAAGCTGATGCCGATCGGGAAACGCGTGTGGCTGTCGCCGCCGGTGCCAACAGTGTCTGGCAGCAGCATGCGGTTGAGCCAGCTGTGAATGATGCCGTCACCGGGGCGCAGCGAGATACCGCCACGCGTGGTGATGAACTCGGGCAACTCGTGGTGCATTTTCACATCGACCGGCTTGGGGTAAGCGGCCGTGTGGCAGAACGATTGCATGACGAGATCGGAGCTGAAACCCAGGCAAGCCAGGTCCTTGAGCTCGTCGCGGGTCATCGGGCCAGTCGTGTCTTGCGTGCCGACGGAAGTCATCTTTGGCTCGCAATAAGTGCCGGGGCGAACGCCCTTGCCTTCTGGCAGACCAACGGCGCGGCCGACCATTTTTTGCGCCAGCGTGTAACCACGGCCGCTGTCCACAGGGGCTTGCGGCAGACGGAACACGGTCGATGCGGGCAAGCCCAGCGCAGCGCGTGCTTTGCCGGTGAGGCCACGGCCGACGATGAGCGGAATGCGGCCGCCGGCGCGCACTTCGTCAAACAGCACGTCGCTTTTAAGCGTGAACTCGGCCACCACCTTGCCGTCTTTGAGGGCTTTGCCGTCATAGGGACGCAACTCAATCACATCGCCCATGCCCATCTGGCTGACATCGAGCTCGATCGGCAGCGCGCCCGAGTCCTCCATGGTGTTGTAGAAAATCGGGGCGATCTTGCCACCCAGGCAGACGCCGCCAAAACGCTTGTTGGGCACAAAGGGAATGTCTTCACCGGTCCACCACAACACCGAGTTGGTGGCGGATTTGCGTGAAGAGCCGGTGCCAACCACGTCACCGACGTAAGCCACCAGGTTGCCCTTGGCCTTGAGTTCTTCGATGAACTTGACCGGGCCGCGTTTGCCGTCTTCTTCAGGCGTGATGCCGGGGCGGGCATTCTTATGCATGGCAATGGCATGCAGCGGAATGTCGGGGCGGCTCCAGGCATCAGGGGCGGGCGACAGGTCGTCGGTGTTGATCTCGCCGGCGCATTTGAAAACCGTCAGCTTGATCGACTGGGGCACTTCAGGACGGCTGGTGAACCACTCGGCGTCAGCCCAGCTTTGCAGCACGGCCTTGGCGTAGGCATTGCCCTTTTCGGCTTTTTCCTGAACGTCATGAAACTGGTCGAACATCAGCAAAGTGAATTTCAGACCCTTCGCGGCTTCTTGCGCGACAGCCGCATCGGCATCATCGAGCAGGTCGATCATGGGGCTGATGTTGTAGCCGCCCAGCATGGTGCCCAGCAACTGCGTGGCTTGCTGGCGGGTGATCAGCGCGCACTTTTCAGTGCCGTGCGCCACCGCGGCCAGGTAACTGGCCTTGACCTTGGCCGCATCGTCCACACCGGCCGGCACGCGGTAGGTGATCAGATCGACCAGCATTTTTTCTTCGCCCTTGGGCGGGTTTTTCAGCAGCTCGATGACCTCACCGGTTTGCTGGGCTGACAAAGGCAGCGGCGGAATGCCCTGGGCAGAACGCTCGGCGACATGGGCACGGTAGCTAGACAAAAACTCAGACACTATTTTTCTCCTGTCGTACAAAAAAAGGGGTGGGGTCGAAATTAAAAAATCAGGGCAGCACCGGCGCGAAGGCCCGCGCAGGCGCATCCAGCAAATCGGGCGGCGGCAAATCTTTCATGGCCTGGGCCACGGTCACCTGGGCCGGGCTTGTGCAGCCATCTGCCATGCGCCGGCCGGCCTTCTGGTTCATCAGCATCGACTTGTTGGGCAGCTGCAACCAGACTGCGCCGGCATGCCGGTCTTCAAGACGAATGGCACCGGTGGCCGTGCTCACCGGAATCATGCGAAAGCGAAAATTTTTACCGTGCATGTTGAAGTAGCCCGGCGACTGCGGGTCGCTGGACAGCGTGACTGAGGCGCCCAGTTCGCAGGGCATCACGCCGGTGTGAACGCGCTCGGCAATCGCCAGTTCGGCCGGCTCCAGTGCAGCTTCGGCTGCGGCAATGCCGGCCGCGATCTGGGTTGCCGTGCTGCGGATTTCGGTGCGACTGTTGCTGGCTACGGGCTTGATGGCTTTGGCCGGCGTGCGGGCGCCGCTGCCGGTTGTCTGCGCAGAAGCACCCCAGCTCAAGCCCCAACAAGCCACCAGAAGAGGAGTGATGTGAAGTATGTTCATGTGAGCCAGCTTGCGCCTAGGACAGGCCTGCGTGTTTGAGGAAATACCCTTGGGCAACGTCAGGCAGCACCACGCCGGTCTGATGAGCCCGCTCGAGCACCTGCCAGTAGTAGCGATAACTGGCGCGGTCGTGCAGCTTGCCCTGAAAACTAATGGGCGCCCACAGCGCACGCTCAGCGGCCGCGATCAACTCAGCAGCAAAAGCCACCTCGCCGGCCTGCGGCGCAAAGGCCGCCAGGATGGGCCTGATCTGATTCGGGTGAATGCTCCACATGCGGGTGTAGCCCAGCTCGCGACTGGCGCGCAGGGCGGCGCTTTGCATGGCCGCGCTGTCGTTGAACTCAGTAACGACACAGTGCGAAGGCACTTTGCCGTAGGCATGGCAGGCAGAAGCGATGTCGAGCTTGGCGCGCAAAACCAGCGGGTGGCTGAACTGACCGCTGCTGCCCATGGCCTCAGCGGGAATCGCGCCGTTGTGGCTGGAGACAAAGTCCATCAAGCCAAAACTGATGGACTGCACGCGCGGATGCGCTGCCATCTCAAAAGCGTTGTGCACCGCCAGCGGCGATTCAACGAGCACATGCAAGGGCAGCGCCGCGGCAGCCGCCGTAGCCA
>JBIKHR010000361.1:0-2750 GCA_044362035.1 Polaromonas sp.
CATCGACCGAGTGAGCGCCGCGGCTTTCGCGGCGGGCTGCTGCCGACACGATGGTTGCTTCGGCGGCTTCAATCAGGTTCTCAACTTCCAGCGCTTCGATGCGGGCGGTGTTGAAGATCTTCGACTTGTCTTTCAGTCCGATGTTCTTGACGCGCTCGCGCAGAGCGGCGATCTTGGCCACGCCTTCGTCCATGATGGCCTGCGTGCGGAACACGCCGGCGTGCTGTTGCATGGCAGCGCGGATGTCGTTGGCGACGTCTTGCGCGTATTCGCCTTCGGTGGCGCTGTCCAGGCGGGCGATGCGGGCCAGGGTGGCGTCAGCAGCGTCAGCCGGTAGCGGCTTGTGCGTGGTGGTCTTGCTGAATTCGACAATGTGGTTGCCGGCAGCGCGGCCGAACACCAGTAGGTCGAGCAACGAGTTGGTACCCAGGCGGTTGGCGCCGTGCACGCTGACACAAGAGCATTCGCCGACGGCGTACAGGCCGTTGACCACTTCGCTCTGGTTGGCCGCGTTTTGCGTGACCACCTGACCGTGGATGTTGGTGGGAATGCCACCCATCTGGTAGTGGATGGTTGGCACCACAGGAATAGGTTCTTTGGTGATATCGACGTTGGCAAAGTTGTGGCCGATCTCGAACACCGAAGGCAGGCGTTTCATGATGGTCTCGGCGCCCAGGTGGGTCATGTCGAGGTTGATGTAGTCCTTGTTGGGACCGCAGCCGCGACCTTCCTTGATCTCCTGGTCCATGCAGCGCGACACGTAGTCACGGGGCGCCAGGTCTTTGTAGGCCGGTGCGTAACGCTCCATGAAGCGCTCGCCATTGCTGTTGCGCAAAATGGCGCCTTCACCGCGGCAGCCTTCGGTCAGCAGCACGCCGGCGCCATGCACGCCGGTGGGGTGGAACTGCCAGAACTCCATGTCTTCAAGCGGGATGCCGGCGCGTGCCGCCATGCCCAGGCCGTCACCGGTGTTGATGAAGGCGTTGGTTGAGGCCGCAAAAATGCGACCCGCGCCGCCGGTGGCCAGCAGCGTGGTCTTGGCTTCGAAGATGTGCACGTCACCGGTTTCCATCTCGATGGCGGTCACACCAACGACATCGCCGTTGGCGTCGCGGATCAGGTCCATGGCCAGCCATTCGACAAAGAAGCTGGTTTTCTCCTTGACGTTTTGCTGGTACAGCGTGTGCAGCATGGCGTGGCCGGTACGGTCGGCGGCGGCGCAGGCGCGTTGCACGGCTTTTTCACCGTAGTTGGCGGTGTGGCCGCCAAACGGGCGTTGGTAAATTGTGCCGTCAGGGTTGCGGTCAAACGGCATGCCCATGTGCTCCAGGTCATAGACGACCTTGGGCGCTTCGCGGCACATGTATTCGATGGCGTCCTGGTCGCCGAGCCAGTCGGAGCCCTTGACGGTGTCGTAAAAGTGGTAGTGCCAGTTGTCTTCAGACATGTTGCCGAGGGATGCACCAATGCCGCCCTGGGCAGCGACTGTGTGCGAGCGCGTCGGGAAGACTTTGGACAGCACGGCCACGTTCAGGCCGGCGCGGGCCAGTTGCAACGAGGCCCGCATGCCGGAGCCGCCGGCTCCAACGATGACGACGTCAAATTTACGCTTGGGGAGTTTGGATGTGAGAGTCATGATTTTCTTAGAGGCGCCACAAGACTTGAACGGCCCAACCGGAACATGCCACGAGCCAGACAATAGTGAATACCTGAAGCGACAGGCGAACAGATACGGGCTTGACGTAGTCCATGAAGACGTCGCGCATGCCGACCCAGACGTGCCAGAGCAGGCACAAGATGACCGCGAAGGTCAGCATTTTCATGGGTTGCGAGGCAAAAATACCGGACCACTTGTCGTAGCCGATGGGGCCTTTGCTGAGCAGCACCTGGGCCAGCAGCACGATGGTGAAAATCGCCATGACCGCTGCCGTGACACGCTGGCTGAGCCAGTCGCGCAGACCGTAATGGGCACCGACAACGATGCGTTTGGAGCCGTAATTGACAGACATGCTGGATGTTCCTGTGGGGCTGAATTAATAAAGACCGAAGAGCTTGGCGCCCAGCAGGGCTGTCAGCGTCAGGCTGATGGTGAGCACCACTTTGGCTGAGCTTTTGCCGAACTGCAGCTCAACCGCTGTGTGGCTGATGTCCATCCACAGGTGGCGCAGGCCGGCGGTGAAATGATGCAAATAAGCCCAGATCAGGGCCAGGGCCGCCAGCTTCCATAGGAAGCCGGGCAGACCCAGCATGCCCACGCTGAAGGCATTGGTGAAGCGCGAAAAAGAGATTTCGGAAGAAATTGAGGTGTCGAACATCCAGATGATGAAGGGCATCAGCGCGAACATCATGACGCCGCTGACACGGTGCAGGATGGAGACCCAGCCGGCTGCCGGCAGTCTGTAAGTTGGAAGGTCTGTGAAAGCGTTGATGTTGCGGAACTCGGGCCGCTGCTTGGCTGGGTGTGTCGCTGATTCGGACATGCTCTGCTTTCTATGTGTTTTTGAGTAACTGACCTGTAACAAAAACTGCTCAGCGGGAAATTCTATTGCAATGCAGCATGAATCTGGCGTCGAGCTGGCTTAGAACGTGAGTTTTTACCGGAATTTGGTATCCCATCGGCAAGCCGGATTGCGCATTGTTCCCCGCTTGGTATCAATTCATCCCCCAAGCTGACACGAGGGTTACAACTCATCCAGGTTTTTCAGCATGGCACTGGCCGTGTCGCGAATCGCCTGGCGCTCGTCAGGCTC
>JBIKHR010000094.1:0-9088 GCA_044362035.1 Polaromonas sp.
GCTTTTTTGCCGACATTACAGTTTAGGAGAGAAACATGGGTTCATTTTCCATCTGGCATTGGTTGATCGTTCTGCTGATCGTGGTCATGGTCTTCGGCACCAAGAAGCTCAAGAACATCGGCGGCGACCTCGGCGGTGCGGTCAAGGGTTTCAAGGACGGCATGAAAGACGGCGGCCAAGCCCCGGCTGACGACGCTGCAGCCGCCGCTACCACGGCGCAAGTCACTGCGCCAGCCGCGGCGGCTGCCGCTGACACGAACACCATTGACGTGCAAGCGCGTCAAAAGACCTGATCAGGTCGTCATTGAACTTCCCGGGCTTTTTACCGCCACCGGCTCTTTGCGCCGGCGTGAACTGACGTGATCGATCTCGGCATCTCCAAAATCGCACTGATCGGCGCTGTGGCGCTGATCGTCATCGGCCCCGAAAAGCTGCCGCGCGTGGCCCGCACCGTCGGCGCCTTGCTGGGCAAGGCGCAGCGCTACGTGGCCGATGTCAAAAATGAGGTCAACCGTTCTATGGAGCTCGATGAGCTCAAGAAGATGAAAGACAGCATGGAGAGCGCTGCCCGTGATGTCGAAAGCTCGGTGCAGACCAGCGCCAGTGATTTTGAAAAATCCTGGGCTGAAACCACGGCCCTGGCCAGTGACAGCAGTGCTGACGCCCCGGGCATGATCAGCTTTCCGGAATACAAGCACCCGGGCAAGAACTGGCGGCTCAAGCAGGGCGCCACGCCCCAATGGTTCAAGTCCCGCTCGGGCGTGCGCACCAAGGCGCTGTCAGGCGCGGCGCGTGTGGCCCGTTACCGGCCCAAGCCGCGCACCGGCTCCCACGTTTGAGCCCCAACTGATTTTTTCATGAGCGACACCCCTTCCGACAAGCCTGACGAACTCGCAGGCACCGAGCAACCCTTTGTGCAGCACCTGATGGAGCTGCGCGACCGCATGATCAAGGCGGTGATCGCCATTGGCATCGCCGCCGGCGTGCTGGCACTGTTTCCCGGCCCGGGCGCGCTCTATGACCTGATGGCCGCACCCTTGATCGCCACCTTGCCCAAGGGCGCGACGCTGATTGCCACCAACGTCATCTCGCCTTTCATCGTGCCCATCAAGATTTTGTTCATGGCCGCGTTCATGATTGCCTTGCCGGTGGTGCTCTACCAGGTTTGGGCATTTGTGGCGCCCGGCCTTTACAGCCATGAGAAAAAGCTGGTCTTGCCGCTGGTGGTCTCCAGCACCTTGCTGTTTTTCTTTGGCGTGGCTTTTTGCTATTACTTTGTCTTCGGCCAAGTGTTCGGCTTTATTCAGAGCTTTGCACCCAAGTCCATCACCGCAGCGCCAGACATCGAGGAATACCTGAACTTTGTAATTGGTATGTTTCTGGCGTTCGGGCTGGCCTTCGAGGTGCCGATTGCCGTCATCCTGCTGGTGCGTATGGGCGTGCTGACAGTCGCCCAGCTGCGTGAATACCGCGGTTACTTCTGGGTGCTGGCAGCCGTCGGCACGGCGCTGGTCACGCCGCCGGATGCCGGCTCCATGTTGATGCTGCTGGGTGTGGTTGGCGGGCTTTATGAGGTGGGCATTGTGGCTGCCCAGATCTTCGTCAAGCACACCAAGGCGCCTGAGCCCTCTGCTGAAGACAGCACCGTCAAGCCCTGAGCTTGGCGCGGGTCGCGCAGGCCCGCACCCCCATCACCCCATTCAACGCGGCAGTGCCGGACGCTGGCGTTTGCCTGGCGTGACCGCCACTTCCAGCGCCGCGTCGCGTCGTTGCAACTTGAAACTGGCGCTCACGCCGGGCTTGAGCGCCGCCACCGCGCTGAGCAGTTCAGACACGCTGCGCACCGGCACGCCGCCTACGCTGGTGATGACATCGCCGGGGCGGATGCCGGCTGCGGCCGCCGGGCCGTTTTGCAGCACCCCCGTGATGATGACGCCGCTCTTGGCTGACAGATTGAAGGTTTTGATCAATTCGGCCGTGAGTTCCTGGGGTTCGACACCGATCCAGCCGCGCGTGACCTGACCGTCCTTGAGGATGCTGTCGAGCACCTGCCGCGCGGTGGAAACTGGGATGGCAAAGCCGATACCCAAAGAGCCGCCCGAGCGCGAAAAAATGGCTGTGTTGATGCCCAGCAGTCGGCCTTGCGTGTCCACCAGCGCGCCGCCTGAATTGCCCGGGTTGATGGCGGCATCGGTCTGGATGAAGTTTTCAAACACGTTGATGCCCAGCTGGTTGCGACCCAGCGCGCTGATGATGCCGCTGGTGATCGTCTGCCCGACGCCAAAGGGGTTGCCGATGGCCAGCACCTGGTCGCCGATTTCCAGCGACTCGGAGCTGCCCAGCACGATCACCGGCAGTTTGTCGAGGTCAATTTTGAGAATGGCCAAATCGGTTTCCGGGTCGGTGCCGATCACCTTGGCGCGGGCCTTGCGCGAGTCGTTGAGGTTGACTTCAATCTCGTCAGCGCCCTCGATCACGTGGTTATTGGTGAGGATATAGCCGCTGGGGCTGACGATGACGCCGCTGCCCAGGCCGATCTGCGGCTCGCTGCGGGCCTGGTCGCCAAAGAAAAACCGGAACCAGGGGTCTTCAGCGTTAGGGCTGCGTGTGGCGGCCTTGCTGGCGTTGATGCTGACCACTGCACCGGACGCCGCCTTGGCCGCGGCGCGCAGGCTGCCCGGCCCGCCGCCAGCCGCTTTGGTGCTGTCTGCAGGGGCTTCGAAGATCGCCACCGCACTGCCGCCGCGGCGTTCCAGCCACTGGGGCTTGAGGCTGATGAGAACGAAATAAACAGCCAGCAGGACGGTGACAACTTGAGAAAACAAAAGCCAAAATCTGCGCATGGTATGGGGCCCGAGGTGAAAGACATGGTGGCAAGGCAAAGCGGCGTTGGCACCTGAGGATTGATTTTCGCCCATAGGCCGCTGGTTTGGCAGCCCGACAGGCAAGTCGCCGCGCGCCGCCCCGGCTGCTGCGGCCAGCACGGATAATCTGGAGACTACACAGTTGCTTGGGGACCCTTGCATGAATGAGACGATAAGCCCGCCTACCGGGGTCGCGCGCGCCGAGTTGCTGCGCGCTTTTGACACCTTGCTGCAACCCGCGCAATTCAAGGACTACGGCCCCAACGGCTTGCAGGTCGAAGGGCGGGCCAGCGTGCTGCGCATCGTCTCGGGGGTAACCGCCAGCCTGGCGCTGATCGAAGCGGCCGTGGCCTTCCAGGCCGACGCCATCTTTGTGCACCATGGCCTGTTCTGGCGTGGACAGGATGGTCGTGTGACCGGCTGGATGAAGCAGCGCCTGGCCCTGTTGCTGGCCCATGACATCAACCTCTTTGCTTATCACCTGCCGCTGGACGGCCACCCCGAGCTCGGCAACAACGCGCAACTGGGTCGTGTGCTGGGCCTGGTGGCTCACGCGGGCGAGGCCGGCCGCTTTGGCGACAACGGACTGGGCTTTCTGGGCCAGCGCGAGGACGGTGCGGCCTTTGACGGCGCAGCCGGCCTGGCCAGCCATGTGGCTGCGGCCCTGGGTCGGCAGGTGGTATGCGTCGAGGGGGCGGCTGAGCCTGGTGTGGCCTTGCGCCAGATTGCCTGGTGCAGCGGCGGTGCCCAAGGCTATTTTGAAGCGGCGATGGCCGCCGGTGCCCAGGCCTTCATCACCGGCGAAATCTCTGAGCCCCAGGCGCATCTGGCCCGCGAGATGGGGGTGACGTACATCGCCTGCGGCCACCATGCCTCTGAACGCTACGGTGCGCCGGCCGTTGCTGCGCAAGTGGCGGCGCAGTTCGGCTTGGTTCATCAGTTCATCGACATCGACAACCCGGCTTGAACGACACCATGTCCATTGCTGCCCCTTTCCTCATCACCATGGGTGATGCCGCCGGCATCGGCCCTGAAATCATTGCCAGGGCGTATGCCGAGGCACCAACTGACACCACCGGATGCGTGGTGGTGGGTGACGTCGCCGTGATGCGCCGAGCCGCTTTGTTGACGGCTGCCGGGCGGCCTGGCACCTTGGCGCTGGTGGTGGCCGAATTGCACAGTCCGGCCGACTGGGGCGGTCTTCCGCCCCACTGCATCGGGGTCTGGCAGGCCTGCACGCTGGCTGAGCCGCCGGCCTTCGGGCAGATCAGCGACGGGGCAGGCCGGGCAGCCGCCGAATGCATCGTCGCAGCCGCGCAAGCCGTGTTGTCGGGCCGGGCGCTCGGCATGGTCACGGCGCCGATTCATAAGGAGGCGCTGGCCGCCGCCGGCGGGGCGTACGCGCGCTTCCCCGGCCACACTGAAATGCTGCAGGCGCAGGCAGCGGCTTATCTTGGCAAGTCTGTGGCCGAAGTGCCGGTGCGCATGATGCTGGCCAACCCCGAACTGCGCACGGTGCTGGTCAGCATCCATGTTTCATTGCGCGAGGCCATCGAGGCGGTGAGCTTCGAAGCCGTTCTGCAAACGCTGCACATCGCGCATGAGGCCTTGCAAAAAGTGCTGGGCCGGCCACCCCGCATCGGCGTTGCCGGGCTGAACCCGCATGCGGGCGAGGGTGGTTTGTTTGGTCGTGAAGAAATTGAGGTGATCGCTCCGGCCATTGCCGCTGCGCAGGCCGCCGGCATCCAGGCCAGCGGGCCGTTTGCACCGGACACGGTTTTCATGCGCGCTCGCGCCAAAAATGGCCAGCCCGGCGAGTTCGATGTGGTGGTGGCCATGTACCACGACCAGGGCCTGATCCCGGTCAAATACATGGGCGTGGAGCAGGGCGTCAACGTGACGCTGGGCTTGCCTTTGCTTCGTACCAGCCCTGACCACGGCACCGCGTTTGACATTGCCGGCACGGGCCGCGCCGATGCGTCAAGCCTGCTGGCAGCGCTGCGCATGGCGCGCGCCATGGCGACTGGCGGCTGAGCGACTGCCGTGCGGGCCTCTCAAGGCGCGGGCGGGCGTTGGAGGCTGTCACGGATTTCCCGTAGCAGCTTAACGTCTTCGGGAGTGGCAGTGTGGATTGACGCTGGCGCACTGTTTTTTTTCAGTCTGTTGATCTGCCTGACCATCATGAAAATGATAAAAGCCAGCAGGGCGAAATTGACTGCCACCGTGAGAAAATTGCCCCAGGCCAGCACGGGCACGCCAGCCTTTCGCAGCCCCTCCAGCGTGTTGGCAGTACCCTGCGGCACCTGGCCTAACACCAGAAAAAGACTCGAAAAATCAATTTTCCCCACCATCGCGCCGACCAGCGGCAGCACAAGATCGGCCACCAGCGATTCAACGATCTTGCCAAAAGCCGCCCCAATGATGACGCCGACCGCCAAGTCAATCACATTGCCCTTGATGGCAAATTCCTTGAATTCCTGCATGACGCGCATGGCTTGGCTTTTGATGGTGAGAGTTCGGAGCCGGCAGGCAGACGCCTACTTAAAAAGTCATCATGCCGCACTTTGACGCCGGTCAGGTCCGTCAGATCTCTTGCGTGCTTGTAGGAATCAGTCGTACCGCAAGGGCATTGAAAACCGGTCCCACGCTCCGTTACAATACAGGGTTAACCCAGTTAAGCATTTTCAAGCGAGTTCTTGAAGGAATTTCATGACCCAAGCCAGCGTTAATTCAAGCGTTGTGGCCCCTGCCGGCGCCACTGTCGATCACCAAAAGAGAAACTGGATCGTCACGACCTGCGCGGTCGGCGGTGCCGGTGTGGCCGCAGTGGCCGTGCCTTTTGTCAGCACTTTTCAGCCTTCCGAGAAGGCCAAAGCGGCCGGCGCGGCGGTCGAAGTAGACATTTCCGCCCTCAAACCGGGCGAAAAACTGACCGTCGAATGGCGCGGCAAGCCTGTCTGGATCATCAAGCGCACCCCCGAGCAACTCGCAACGCTGAGCAAGGTTGACAGCCAACTGGCTGACCCCCATTCCAAACGCAAGCCTGACGAACTCACGCCCGCTTATGCCCGCAACGACAACCGCTCCATCAAGCCGGAAGTCATGGTCGCAGTGGGTATTTGTTCGCACTTGGGTTGCTCCCCGGTCGACAAGTTTCAGATGGGTGCTCAGCCCTCAGTGCCTGATGACTGGCAGGGCGGATTCTTGTGCCCCTGCCACGGCTCGACCTTTGACATGGCCGGTCGCGTTTACAAAAACAAGCCCGCACCCGACAACCTGGAGGTGCCACCGCACATGTACCTCTCGGAAACCCGGTTGCTGATTGGCGAAGATAAAAAGGCCTGAAGCTTGTCAGGACCTCCCCTGCGTATCCCCGCGGGCCCGGTCCTTCATTGAGTAGGAATTGTTATGGCTGAATTTAAAGAAATCTCCTCTGATGCCCCCGTGGGTGCCAAACTGCTGAACTGGGTTGACAACCGTTTCCCCGCCAGCAAGCTCTACAACGAGCACCTGGGTGAATATTTCGCCCCCAAAAACTTTAACTTCTGGTACGTTTTTGGTGCGCTGTCTTTGCTGGTACTGGTGATCCAGATCGTCACCGGCATCTTCCTGACGATGCATTACAAGCCCGATGCGGCCCTGGCCTTCGGCTCGGTCGAGTACATCATGCGCGACGTGCCATGGGGCTGGTTGATCCGCTACATGCACTCCACCGGCGCCAGCGCCTTCTTCATTGTGGTGTACCTGCACATGTTCCGCGGCCTGATGTACGGCAGCTACCGCAAGCCACGCGAGCTGATCTGGCTTTTCGGTTGCGCTATTTTCCTGGCGCTGATGGCTGAAGCCTTCATGGGTTATCTGCTGCCATGGGGCCAGATGAGCTACTGGGGCGCCCAAGTGATCGTCAACCTGTTTGCTGCCATTCCCTTCATTGGTCCGGATCTGGCCTTGCTGATCCGTGGCGACTACGTGGTGGGCGACGCCACGCTGAACCGCTTCTTTGCGTTTCACGTGATTGCGGTGCCGCTGGTCTTGCTGGGCCTGGTGGTCGCGCATTTGATCGCGCTGCATGAAGTCGGCTCCAACAACCCCGACGGTGTTGAGATCAAGGCTCACAAGGACGCCAACGGCAAACCGCTCGACGGCATCCCTTTCCACCCTTACTACACAGTGCACGACATTTTTGCCGTGAGCGTTTTCCTGATGATCTTCACTGCGATCATTTTCTTCGCGCCTGAAGCCGGTGGTTACTTCCTCGAGTACAACAATTTCATCCCGGCTGACTCGCTCAAGACGCCCGCGCACATTGCGCCGGTTTGGTATTTCACGCCTTACTACTCGATGCTGCGCGCGGTGACCGGCGAGATGATGTACGTTTTTGTGGCCTGCGTTGTAGCGGCTGCGGCCTTCACCATTTTGAAGGCCCGCGTGAGCCTGATGCTCAAGGGCGCTATCGCTGTGGTGGCACTGGTGGCGATTGCCGCCATGCTGGTCTTCGATCCCAAGTTCTGGGGTGTGGTGGTGATGGGTGGCGCTGTCGTCATCTTGTTCTTCCTGCCATGGCTCGACTACAGCGAGGTCAAGTCCATTCGTTACCGTCCAGACTGGCACAAATACATCTACGCGGTGTTCGTCGTCAATTTCATCGTGCTGGGTTATCTGGGCATCAAACCGCCATCACTCATTAACGAGCGGGTCTCGCAAGTTGGCACCTTGTTCTACTTCGGCTTTTTCCTGCTGATGCCGTGGTGGAGCCGCTTGGGTACCTTCAAGCCCGTGCCTGACCGCGTGACTTTTGCTGCCCATTGAGCAGGAGAACAAGAACATGAAAAAAATCAAACAACTTGCGCTGGGTCTTCTGGCTTCCTTGCTGCTGGCAAGCGGCGCTCTGGCAGCCACGGGTGGTATGGCCTGGGACAAGGCGCCCAACAAAACAACCGACCTGTCTTCGTTGCAAAACGGCGCCAAGCTTTTTGTCAATTACTGTCTGAACTGCCATTCGGCAGCATTCATGCGCTACAACCGCCTTACGGACATCGGCCTGACGGAGCAACAGATCAAGGACAACTTGCTGTTTGCCACGGACAAGATTGGCGAGACCATGAAGGCCGCGATCGATCCCAAGCAGGCCAAGGACTGGTTCGGTGGCAATCCGCCTGACCTGACCGTGATTGCCCGCTCACGTGCGGGTGCCCAGGGTTCCGGTGCCGATTACTTGTACACCTACCTGCGTACCTACTACCGCGACGACACCAAGGCTACTGGCTGGAACAACCTGGCTTTTCCGGGCGTTGCCATGCCGCATGTGCTGTGGGAGATGCAAGGGGCGCGCGAGCCGCAGTTTGAAACCCTCACCAGCCACGGCCATGAAGTGCAGGTTTTCAAGGGCTGGACGCAACTCACCCCCGGCACCATGTCGCCCCTGGAGTACGACCACGCTGTTGCCGATTTGGTGGGTTACTTGCAGTGGATGGGCGAACCTGCTCAAAACACCCGCGTGCGCATTGGTGTCTGGGTGTTGCTGTTTCTGGGCATCTTCTCTTTCATTGCCTGGCGACTGAACGCGTCGTTCTGGAAAGACGTCAAGTAATTTTTTCGCCGGACAGCCATGTCCGGTACCTTCTGGAGTGGCAGGCCAGGGTCTTTTTTCGACCTGACGTCTCCCACTCCTTTGTATCCAGGAGTTCCCCGCCATGATGGTCCTTTATTCAGGCACAACCTGCCCTTTTTCGCACCGTTGCCGCTTTGTGCTGTTTGAAAAAGGCATGGACTTCGAGATCCGCGACGTCGATCTCTACAACAAGCCCGAAGACATCAATGTCATGAACCCCTACGGCCAGGTGCCGATTCTGGTGGAGCGCGACCTGATCCTGTACGAGTCGAACATCATCAACGAGTACATCGACGAGCGTTTTCCGCACCCCCAACTGATGCCCGGCGACCCGGTGGACCGTGCCCGCGTCCGTTTGTTCCTGCTCAACTTCGAAAAAGAGTTGTTTGTGCACGTGAGCACACTTGAATCGCGCGCTACCAAAGGCAATGAAAAAGTTCTGGAGAAAGCCCGTTCGCATGTGCGCGACCGTCTGACCCAGCTCGCGCCCGTTTTCCTCAAGAACAAGTTCATGCTGGGCGACAACTTCTCCATGCTCGACGTGGCCATCGCGCCGCTGTTGTGGCGACTGGACTATTACGGCATTGACCTGTCGAAGAATGCTGCACCACTG
>JBIKHR010000363.1:0-2727 GCA_044362035.1 Polaromonas sp.
TCTGAGGCGCTGAAAATTTGCCTGGACGCCATGTGGGGCTTGATGACCATGGTCATCATTCTGGGCGGCATCATGAGCGGTGTTTTCACCGCCACCGAATCGGCCTCGATTGCGGTGGTGTGGGCTTTCTTTGTGACCATGTTCATTTACCGCGACTACCGCTGGAGTGACCTGCCCAAGCTGATGCACCGCACGGTCAAGACGGTGTCGATTGTCATGATCCTGATCGGTTTTGCGGCGAGTTTCGGCTACATCATGACGCTGATGCAGATTCCGTTGAAGATCACTGCGCTGCTCACCTCGCTTAGCGACAACCGCTACGTGATCCTGGCCTTCATCAACATCATGCTGCTGGTGCTGGGCACCCTCATGGACATGGCGCCGCTGATTTTGATCCTCACGCCTGTGCTGCTGCCGGTGGCCAAGGCCATTGGCGTGGACCCCGTGCATTTCGGCATGATCATGATGGTGAACCTGGGCATTGGCTTGATCACGCCGCCGGTGGGGGCGGTGCTGTTTGTCGGTAGTGCGGTGGCCAAGCTACGAATAGAAGAGGTGGTGCGCGCTATGGGTCCCTTCTTTGTGATCCTGCTGGCGGTGCTCATGCTGGTGACTTATTTGCCGGCTATTTCGCTGTGGCTGCCGCGCAGCATGGGACTTTGACGCGCACGACTGCGCACTGCAACTGTCCATGGCCATTGTTTTAGTCACCCACCCCGCCGACCGCCTGCGCGAGTACTTTGGCGACGAGGCGCTGGCACGTTTGCGGCGCATCGCCGAGGTGAGGCTGAACCCCTCCAACGCCGATCTCTCGGGGTCTGCGCTGGTGCAAGCCGTGCAGGGCTGTCAGGTCATGATTGCTTACCGGCAGACTAGGCTGGACGAAGCGGTCCTGCAGGCCATGCCAGAGCTGCTGGCGGTGGTGCGCTGTGCGGTTGATATCCGCACCATTGACGTGTCGGCCGCGAGCGGGCAGGGGATTCTGGTTACCCAGGCCAGCGCCGGTTTCATGGCCTCAGTGTCTGAATGGATTCTGGCGGCCATGATTGACCTGAGCCGTGGCATCAGCCTGGCTGCAGCGCAGTACCGCGCGGGCTTGCAGCCGGTGCCGCAAATGGGCCGCGAATTGCGTGGCGCCACGGTGGGTGTGATTGGCTACGGGCAGATCAGCCGTTACCTGTGCCCGCTGGCCGCGGCCTTCGGGCTGCGCGTGCTGGTGCACGACCCGTTTTTACCGGCTACAGAAACTGCAGTACACAGCACCGGCTTGACTGATTTGCTGGCGCAATCAGACTATGTGGTGTGCCTGGCCCCGGCCAATGCAGACACTGAAAACCTGATGAACGCCCAGGCCTTTGCCGCCATGATGCCGGGGGCTTTTTTCATCAATGCCTCGCGCGGCAATCTGGTGGACGATGCGGCTTTGCTCGATGCGCTCAACAGCGGCCACCTGGCCGGTGCCGCGCTGGACGTGGGCCGTGCGCCGGACCAGATGCCGGCCTTGGCACTTGCCATGCACCCGCGGGTGCTGGCTTCGCCGCACATTGGCGGCCTCACACTGCCGGCCATTGAGCACCAGTCCCTGGAGACTGTGGCGCAGACCGAATGCATTTTGCGCGGTCAAGCGCCGGTGGGTGCGGTCAATGCCGATGCGGCGCATCGACTGGCCGGCCGGATGGCCTCTTCGAAAGTTTGATACATGTCTCAGCAAGCAGCCATCGTCTCCAACACTGCGAGTCAAACGCGCCTGCCTGCCGGTGCTTGCGACTGTCATATCCATATTTACGAGCCCGGCTATGCGCTGGCGCCAACGGCCACCTTTGTGCCGCCGCCCGGCCCGGTCAAAGCCTACCAGCAAGTTCAACAGGCCTTGGGCTTGTCGCGCGTGATCGTGGTGCAGCCAACCGGTTACGGTTTTGACAACACCTGCACCGTGGACGCCTTGAAAATATTGGGTGATCAGGCGCGCGGTATCGCCGTGGTCAAGCCCGACATCAGCGATGAAGAATTGCAGCAGTTGCACCAGGCCGGCATGCGCGGCGTGCGCTTCATGATGTTGCCCGGCGGTGCGCTGGGCTGGGATCAACTCGAGCCGCTGGCTGCGCGCATCAGGCCCCTGGGTTGGCACATTAATTTTCAGATGGACGGATGCGACTTCCCGCTCTATGAAGCACGCTTGCGGGCGCTGCCGACGCCGTTGGTGATTGACCATATCGGTAAATTTCTCAGTCCGGTGACACCGGCGCATGCTGCCTACCGCTCGATGTGCACATTGCTCGAAAGCGGGCGTGTCTGGGTCAAGTTGTCGGCACCCTATGAAAGCTCGCAAGTCGGCGCCCCCGCTTACGACGACGTGGCTGCGTTGGCGTTGGCGCTGGCGCGGGATTTCCCCGAGCGCTGCCTTTGGGCCAGCAATTGGCCGCACCCCAACCGCGTGCCCAGGCCGGACGATCAGGCCATGCTGGACTTGCTGCCCGGCTGGGCCACCGGTGCCGCCGTGCGCAAGCGAATTTTGGTTGACAACCCGCAAGCTCTGTACGGCTTTGAAGACTGAGCCGCACAGCTAATTTTTCGTTTTTATTTTTAAGGTGATTCATGACCCAGGCCGTTCCTTACCAATCCTTCCCTAACAGCTTCAAGCGCGACCTGCTGGCTGGCAAAAAACTCATCGGTATCTGGTCTTCACTGGCCAATGAAATCACCACCGAAGCGCTGGGCGTGGCTGGT
>JBIKHR010000362.1:0-2727 GCA_044362035.1 Polaromonas sp.
AGCCCGGTTGTAAATTGCCCACCACACCGCCCAGCCCCAGCGCCTGCGCCGCGCCCGCCGTGTGCTGCCACCACAGGCTCTGCGGCTTGATCGACAGGCCGGTTTTGCTGTGGCCTTCACGGCCCACGTAGTAGGCCGCCAGCATGGTGTGAAAGGGACTGAAGCTGGTGCCGCCGCCCACGTCGCTGGCCAGGCCGTAAGCAAAGCCGACGCGGTCTGCGCCTTCGTAGTCAAAAAAGCCGCTGCCCAAAAAGAGGTTGCTGGTCGGGCTGATGGCGGCCGCTGCGCCGCTTGCGCGCATCAGGGCGCGGTCGGTGTCGTCAAAGTGAATGCAGTGCGCGTAAACGCTGCGCGGACGCAAGAGCCCGAACTGCTCGTACACCGCCAGGTAGCTGCGGGCTTCTGGGTACAGCGAGCGAACCCAGGCAATTTCGTCGTGGTTTTCGGCCACATGCGACTGCACCCACACATCGGGGTACTTGGCGGCCAACTCACCGGCGCCACGCAGCTGCGCGTCAGAGCAGCTGGGCGCAAAGCGCGGCGTGATGGCGTAACCCAGCCGCCCTTGACCATGCCAGCGCTGGATCAAGGCCTCGGTGTCGATCAGGCTTTGCTCAGTCTCGTCGCGCACGCCGTCCGGCGAATGCCGGTCCATCAGGCATTTGCCGGTGATCAGGCGCAGGCTGCGCGCCTCAGCGGCCTCAAACAGCGCGTTAACAGACGCCGGATGCGAAGTGGCAAAAGCCAGCGCGGTGGTCACGCCGTTACGGGCCAGTTCGTCCAAAAAGAAACCGGCCACTTCGGCCGCATGCAGCGGGTCGGCAAAGCGACTTTCCTGCGGAAAGGTGTAGTTCTCCAGCCAGGGCAGCAAACCTTCGGCGGGCGAGCCGATCACGTCCACTTGCGGGCAATGAATGTGCATGTCCACAAAGCCCGGCGCCAGAATGCGGCCCGGCAAATGTTCGACTTTCAAATGCGCGTACTGCGGCGCCAAAGTGCGCCAGGGCCCGACGGCCTCGACCCGCTGGCGACCTCTGCGGTCAGGGGCAACCACCAGCAGGCCGTCTTCTTCATAGACAGCAGCATGGTCATCGGCAAAACGCAGAATGGCGGCTCGGTAAGCTTTCATGGCTTCAAGGTTAGCGCAGTTCAGCTACTGCCCTGCGTGACGGTGAACGTTAAATGGGTTCTGACCCCAATTAACTCAATTAACTATTTGGGGAGGCTGCCTTGCACGCCTTGCACCAGGAAGTTCATGCCCAGAATCTGCGCGTCTGACAAGGCGCTGCCGGCGGCGATCACCACCGCGCCGGAGTTGTTCAATACAGGGGCTTTGCCCGCAGCGAAAGGCTGCAGTTTGCCGCTGGCCATGTCTTTTTGACGGGCCAGCACTTCTTGCTGCACGGCGGCAGGCACCTTGGGGCCGAAGTCACCGACGCGAACCATGCCCTCCCTGACGCCGCCCCACACATTGCCGCTGGTCCAGGTGCCGGCCAGCACATCCCGGGCGCGGCGGGTGTAGTAGTCGCCCCACTGGTGCGTCACGGCGATGATCTGCGCGTCGGGCGCGACCTGGCGCATGTCGGAGTGGTAGGCCACGGCCATCTTGCCGCGCTCCTGGGCGGCGGCCATGACAGCGTTGGAGCCGGTGTGGAAGGCGACCACATCAACATTCTGGTTGAACAAGGTCATGGCGGCATCGCGCTCGCGCGGCGGGTCAAACCAGGCATTGAGCCAGATCACCTTGAGTTGCGCGCCAGGGTTGACCGAGCGCATGCCCAGCGCAAAAGCGTTGATGCCCTGCAGCACTTCGGGAATGGGAAAGCCCGCTACATATCCGGCCAGACCGGTTTTGCTCAGGCGCCCGGCAGCGATGCCGGCCAGGTAGCGGCCCTCGTAGTAGCGCGCATTGGCAGCGGCCACGTTGGGCGTGGTTTTGTAGCCGGTGATGGACTCGAACTTCACATCCGGAAAATCCCGGGCCACCTTGAGCGTGGGCTCCATGTAGCCAAAGCTGGGTGTGAAAATCAGCTTGTGGCCTTGTTGCGCCAGGTCGCGGATGACGCGCTCGGCGTCCGGACCTTCGGGCACGTTCTCGACAAAGCTGGTTTTGACTTGCCCGCCCAGCGCGGCCTGCACCGCCTGACGGCCGTTTTCATGCTGGCGCACCCAGCCGGCATCGGTGATGGGCGCGACATACACAAAGCCGATTTTCAGCGGCGTAGCAGGTGCGCTGGCCCGGGGCGGTGCTTGAGAAAAAACGGGGGAAACACAACAGGCGGCCACGAGCGTGGCAGCGAGGTTTTTATACATGGTAGTCCTCTACATGGCCCCGGTGACACAACAAGCCTGCGCGCCGGGACGCCGCCACAGGGATCTGTATTCTATGGCCTGAGCACTGGCGCCACAGCTTGGCGCACCGGGTAAGCCCGCACCAGCAGCCCATACAAACCGGCCCCCAGCAACAGGGCCGCGGCAGCGATCTCCAGCGCCAGCGTGAAAGCTTCAGCTGGCGTGCGCTGGCCCTGCAGCAGCCAGGCCGCCAGCGGTGGCCCCACAATCTGGCCGGTGCCGTAGGTGGCGGTCATCAGCCCCATGAAGCTGGCGGCCGCCTCCGGCTTGAGGCGCCGCACTTCCTGCATCGCAAAAAACGTGATGGCGGTGAAAGGTACGCCCAGCAGCAGGCTGCCGATAGCAAAGCCGGCCAGGCTCGGGCTCCACACGCTG
>JBIKHR010000095.1:0-9078 GCA_044362035.1 Polaromonas sp.
CGGTGTGCACGCCCATGGGGTCGAGGTTTTCAATCGAGCAGACGATGATGCAGTTGTCGGCCTTGTCGCGCACGACTTCCATCTCGTACTCTTTCCAGCCGAGCAGCGATTCCTCGATCAAGAGCTCATTGGTGGGGGAGGCTTCCAGGCCGCGCTTGCAGATCACTTCAAATTCTTCGGCGTTGTAGGCGATGCCGCCACCGGTGCCGCCCAGCGTGAAGCTGGGGCGGATGACGGTGGGAAAGCCCAGTGTCTTTTGCACCCGCCAAGCGTCTTCCATGCTGTGCGCGATGCCCGAACGAGCCGAACCCAGACCGATCTTGGTCATTGCGTCTTTGAACTTGAGCCGGTCTTCGGCCTTGTCGATGGCTTCAGGCGTGGCGCCGATCAGTTCCACCTTGTACTTGTCGAGCACGCCGTGGTGCCAGAGGTCGAGCGCGCAATTGAGCGCGGTCTGCCCGCCCATGGTCGGCAGGATCGCGTCCGGGCGTTCCTTGGCAATGATTTTCTCCACCGTCTGCCAGGTGATCGGCTCGATGTAGGTGACGTCGGCTGTGGCCGGGTCGGTCATGATGGTGGCGGGGTTGCTGTTGATCAGGATGACCTTGTAGCCCTCTTCGCGCAGCGCTTTACAAGCTTGCACGCCGGAGTAGTCAAACTCGCAGGCCTGGCCAATGATGATGGGGCCGGCCCCGATGATGAGGACCGATTTGATGTCTGTGCGCTTTGGCATTATTGAACTCCGGCAGTCGGCGCTGCGGCCTCCATCAACGCGGTGAAGCGGTCGAACAGGTAGGCGATGTCATGAGGTCCGGGCGAGGCTTCGGGGTGACCCTGAAAGCAAAACGCCGGCTTGTCGGTGCGGGCCAGGCCCTGCAAGGTGCCGTCAAAAAGGCTGATGTGGGTGGCGCGCAGATTGGCGGGCAGCGATTTTTCATCGACCGCAAAGCCGTGGTTTTGGCTGGTGATGCTGACGCGCCGGGTGTCTAGGTCTTTGACCGGGTGGTTGGCGCCGTGGTGGCCGAACTTCATCTTGAAGGTCTTGGCTCCGCTGGCCAGCGCCATGATTTGATGCCCTAGGCAAATGCCGAAGGTGGGAATACCGGTCTCGATCAGCTCACGGGCTGCGTCGATGGCATAGTCGCAGGGCTGCGGATCACCCGGGCCGTTGGACAAAAAGATACCGTCCGGTTTGAGCTTAAGCACCTCGGCGGCCGGCGTTTGCGCCGGCACCACGGTGATTCGTGCGCCACGCTCGGCGAGCATGCGCAGAATGTTTTTCTTCACGCCAAAGTCATAGGCAACCACATGAAACTTAGGCGCGCTTTGAACGCCATAACCCGAGCCGAGCTTCCACTCTGTTTCGGTCCATGCATAAGATTTCTGCACAGACACCACTTTGGCCAGGTCTTGCCCGCTCATGCTGGGCGCGGCCTGCGCCGCAGCCACAGCCTTGGCGATCGCTGCGGGGCTGACCGCCTCGCCGGCGGCCAGGGCCATGATGCAACCGTTTTGCGCACCATGTGTGCGCAGGTGGCGGGTCAGTTGACGGGTGTCGAGGTTGGCAATCGCCACAGTGCCCTGGCTGACCAGGTACGCCGACAACGAAACCGTCTGGCGAAAATTGGAGGCGATAAGCGGCAGGTCTTTGATGATGAGGCCAGCGGCATAGACTTTGTCGGCTTCGACGTCTTCGAGATTGACCCCGTAATTGCCGATGTGCGGGTACGTCAGGGTGACGATCTGCTGGCAGTAGCTGGGGTCCGTCAGGATTTCCTGGTAACCGGACATGGCGGTGTTGAACACCACCTCGCCCGTCGTGGCACCAGGTGCGCCTATGGAATTGCCGATAAAGACCGTGCCGTCTGCGAGCGCCAGGATGGCGGAAGGGTTGGTTCCCTGTAGAGACAAAAGCACTGGGTACTCCGGGTGGTTACGGTTCGCCCAAGCGTGCACAAAAAGGTCCGGTGAAAGACGCTGATTGACGGCTGTTAGAAGGGTTTTGGCTTGACTTGGCGCTCGGGCGAAGCTGGTTTTAGAAAAGCCCCTGATTATAGCCGAGCCAGAGACGGATTCAGCTTCGCCGGGCCGCCGCCGCACTGGCGTAAAGGCAGATGGCCGCGGCGGCCCCCACATTGAGCGACTCCTCGCCGCCCGGCTGGGCAATGCGTACCGACAAACGCGCCATGGCTGACAAGCCTGCACTGACGCCCTGCCCTTCGTGGCCCATGACCCAGGCGCAGGGCGAAGGCAGGTCCTGCTGGTGCAAAAAGGCGCCTTCATGCGAACTGGTGACCACCAGAGGAACAGTCAAAGCATGCAGATCTTCAATATCCAACCCTTCAATGAGCTGCAACGCGAAATGCGCGCCCATGCCGGCCCGCAGCACCTTGGGCGACCAGAGTGCTGCCGTGCCTTTCAAGGCCAGCACCTGCCTGAAACCAAAGGCCGCAGCGCTTCGCAAAATAGAGCCCACATTACCCGCGTCCTGCACGCGGTCTAGAACCACCGAAGCAGCGTCTGCTTGTACAGCTTGGGACCTAGGTAAGGCCATCACGAAACCCATGGGGGCCGGCGACTCCAGGCCGCTGAATTCGGGCCACAGGGCATCGGCAATCACCAGCGTCTTGCCAGCTGCGGCAGACCACTGGGCCGGGGCCTGCGGCCAGAAAGATTCAGAAAAAACGGCTGCTTGCGGCGACCAGCCGCGCGCTAAAGCTGCGCGGCACAAATGATCGCCCTCCAGCCATACCAGCCCTTCCTTGCGGTATGCCGTGCTCTCGTGCGCCAGCTTGCGCAAGGTCTTGATGAAGGGATTGCTCCTTGAGGCAATGTGCGTGACGGCGCTCATGCCACTGGTGTCGTCATTGAAGCTCACCGCAGCACCTGCGCCACCGGCGAAAAGGTACGCCGGTGCTCAGGGCAGGCGCCATGCTGACGCAAGGCCGCCAGGTGTTCGGCCGTGCCATAGCCCTTGTGCGAAGCAAAGCCGTACTGCGGATAAGCCAAATCCATTTCCTGGCACCAGCGGTCACGCCAGACCTTGGCCAGGATCGACGCCGCAGAAATGGCGGGCACCAGCGAATCGCCACCCACAATCGCCTCGGCAACGATCACCAGCGTTGGAATGCGGTTGCCGTCTACCAGCACTTTGGCGGGCTTCAGACGCAGGCCCTCGACCGCGCGCTTCATGGCGAGCATGGTGGCCTGCAAGATATTGATCTCGTCGATTTCAGCCGCCGAAGCCTGCGCGATTGAAAAGCACAATGCCTTGGCGCGGATTTCGTCATACAGCTTGTCGCGCTTCAAGGCGGTCAGCACCTTGGAGTCGGCCAGGCCCTTGATCGGATGCAGGTCATCCAGAATGACAGCCGCAGCAACCACGGGCCCCATCAAGGGGCCGCGGCCGGCCTCGTCCACGCCGGCCAGCAGACCGGGCGTGTCCCAAACCAAAGGCGCTTGCTCAGCCTTCAAGAATTTTTTCGATCGCATCTGTTGCCAATTGAGCCGTGTCGCGTTGCAGTTGAACATGCAAGGCGGTGAATTTGTCCTGTACTGCGCGTATTTTCGCAGGGCTTGTCTCGGCAGCCTGCAGCCAATCGATCACGGCACCCGCCAGCGCAGACGGCGTCGCGGCGTCTTGCAGCAACTCAGGCACCACAAAATCGCCACACAAAATATTGGGCAGGCCCACCCAGGGCTGTAACTGAAGCCGGCCCTTGAGCCACCACGACAGGCGGTTCATGCGGTAGGCGATCACCATCGGGCGTTTGAAAAGGGCGGCCTCCAGCGTGGCCGTGCCGCTGGCAATCAGCGTGACATCGCAGGCGGCCAGTACCGAGTGCGACTGCCCTTCAACCACTTTGACCAGTGAATCGACGCCGGTCGCCAAAGCAATGCGCTCGAGTTCAGCCTTGAACCTGGGCAGCGCCGGCACGATGAATTGCGTGCCCGGGCGTTGACGGGCGATCAGGGCCACTGCCTTGAAAAAACAGGGCGCCAAGTGGTCAATCTCAGCCTGCCGACTGCCCGGCAACACCGCCACCACGGGCCGGTCGGCCGCAAGGCCCAACGCCAGGCGCGCAGCGCCCTGATCAGCTTGCATCGGAATCATGCCGGCCAGCGGATGGCCCACATACGTTGCGGCAATGCCGTGCTTGGCCAGCAGGGCCGGCTCAAACGGAAAGAGGCACAGCACATGGTCTGCGCTGCGTTTTATTTTTTCGACGCGCTCAGGCCGCGAGGCCCAGACCGAGGGGCTGACAAAGTGCACAGTCTTGATACCAGCGGTACGCAGCGCGGCTTCGAGGTCGAGGTTGAAATCCGGCGCGTCCACACCGATGAAAACGTCGGGGCGCTGCGCCAGCAAATGCACCTGCAGCTGCCGGCGTATGCCGACGATTTCGCGGTAGTGCAGCAGCACATCCAGAAAGCCGAGAAAGGACAGTTTGTCGCTGGGCCACAGGGCCTTGAAACCACGGGCCTGCATGCGGGGCCCGCCAATTCCCTCGGCCTGCAAACCGGGCCAGCGGGCTTTCAAGGCATCCAGCAGCAAGCCAGCAAGGAGATCGCCCGAAGTTTCACCGGCGACCATGGCCAGGCGCGGCGCCTGAGCAAATAGCGCGCCGGGAGACATCTCCCCGGACGTCAGCCCGCCGGCGGAGGACGGCGTGTCAAGCATGCCAAGTTCAGCGGACGATGCCGCGCTGCGGCGAGGTGCCGGCCAGAAAATCCAGCATCATGGCCACATCGTCAGCGGCAGCTGGGTGGCTTTGCGGCAAGCCGGCAATGCGCTCTTTGGCCTGCTCCAGTGTCAGCTCTTCGCGGTACAGGGCCCGCTGCATGGCCTTGACGGCAGCGATGCGTTCGGGCGAAAAACCACGCCGGCGCAAACCTTCAAAGTTCATCGAGCGCGCCGCGGCCGGCTGCCCCTGACACATCACGTAGGGCGGCAAATCGGCAAACAGCAGTGAGCACATGGCCGTCATGCTGTGCGCGCCCAGGCGCACAAACTGGTGAACCACCGTGAAGCCGCCCAAAATCACCCAATCGCCCACATGCACATGGCCGGCGAGCTGCGAGTTGTTGGCAAAAATGGTGTGGTTACCCACCACGCAGTCATGCGCAAGGTGCACGTAGGCCATGATCCAGTTGTCGTTACCCACGCGCGTCACACCGGCATCGCCGGGCGAGCCGATGTTGAGCGTGCAGAACTCGCGGACGGTGTTGCGGTCGCCAATGATCAGCTCGCAGGGCTCCCCCGCGTACTTTTTGTCTTGCGGGATCGCTCCGATGGAGTTGAACTGAAAGATCTGGTTGTCACGCCCGATGGTGGTGTGGCCTTCGAGCACGCAGTGCGCGCCTACTGTCGTACCGGCACCAATACGAACGTGCGGGCCGACGACGGTGTAAGGCCCGATGCTGACAGAGCTGTCCAGTTGTGCGCGGGGATCCACCAGCGCTGTGGAATGGATGACAGTCACCTGAGCCTCCTGAATCAGGGCAATGTGCGCATGGTGCACATGAGTTCAGCTTCGCAGGCAATGTGGTCGTCAACCCGCGCCGTGCCTTTGAACTTGAAGATACCCGACTTCATGCGGTCCAGCGTGACATCCATGATCAGTTGATCGCCCGGCTCGACCGGGCGCTTGAAGCGCGCGCCATCAATGCCGGCGAAGTAATAAATCGTCTTGTCGCTGGGCGAGGTGCCCAGCGCATCAAAAGCCAGCAAGGCCGCCACCTGCGCCATGGCTTCAAGCATCAGCACGCCCGGCATGACGGGTCGGTGCGGAAAGTGACCGACAAAAAATGGCTCGTTGATAGTGACATTTTTCAACGCCTTGATGCGCTTGCCTTTTTCAATCTCGAGCACCCGGTCAACCATCAGAAAAGGGTAGCGGTGCGGCAGTTGCTTGAGAATCTCGTGAATGTCCATCATGGCTGTTCTTTGGTTGAAGGCAAGGCAGCGTGTGCCTGCTGTGGAATATGCTTTTCGACTTGCTTGAGACGCTCACGCAGGCTGTACAGGTGCTTGAGCGTGGCGGCATTTTTTTCCCAGGTCGCATTGTCATCGACAGGGAAAAAACCGCTGTAATGACCCGGCTGCAGAATGGACCGCGTAACCACGGTCGCCACTGAAATATTCACCCTGTCAGCCAGCGTCAGGTGCCCCAGGATCATGGCTGCACCACCGATGGTGCAATGCGCGCCGATGCGGGCGCTACCGGCAACGCCGACGCAGCCGGCCATCGCCGTGTGGGCGCCAATGTGCACGTTGTGACCGATCTGAATCAGGTTGTCGAGCTTGACGCCGTCCTCGATCACGGTGTCGCCGAGGGCGCCACGGTCAATGCAGGTGTTGGCGCCAATCTCAACATCATGGCCAATGCACACACCGCCCAATTGCTCGATCTTTTCCCAGCCGCCGGCATGGGGCGCAAAGCCGAAACCGTCAGCGCCGATGACCACGCCCGAATGAAGAATGCAGCGCTCGCCGATGCGGCAGCGCTCACCCAGCGTGACGCGCGGAGCCAGGCGGCTGTGGGCGCCCACCACAGCGTCGCGGCCGACCACGCCATGTTCGCCGATGCGCGCACCGGCCTCTATGACAGCGCCGGCAGCGATGCAGGCGAAGGCACCTACAAACACACCTTCAGCCACGCGCGCCCTGGGGTCGATGACCGCCGTAGGGTGAATTTGCGCCGGCTCAATGACCTCGTGATGGCGCTTCCAGAGTTGGGTGACGCGGGCAAAGTAGCGGTAAGGGTCGGCCACAACGATGCAAGCGCCGCGCGACAGAGCTGCTTCCTTGAGTTGCGGTGAGACGATTACGCACGCTGCCGCGGATGCGGCGAGCTTGTTGAGGTATTTGGGGTGGCTGAGAAAGCTCAGCGATTGAGGCGTCGCCGCCTCGATGGGCGCCAGACGCTCGATGAGGATTTGCGGCTCAGCAAAAACTTCGGCCGTAAATTCGCCGGCCAGCGAATCAACGATGGTGCCCAAGCTCAAAGACACGCCGCGCCGCCCCGCGTACTTTTACCGGACGTTGCCGGCATTCAAGGACTTGATCACCTTGTCGGTAATGTCGTGCTTGGGGTTGACATAGACCGCTTCCTGAATAATAAGGTCGTACTTTTCTGCCTCGGCAAGCGCCTTGACCACACGGTTGGCGCGCTCAATGACCGACTGCAACTCTTCATTTTTACGGCTGTTCAGATCTTCCTGGAACTCGCGGCGCTTGCGCTGGAATTCGCGGTCCTGCTCCACCAGTTGGCGCTGGCGCGTGTTGCGCTGGCTTTCAGACAAGGTAGGCGCGTCACGCTCGAGCTTTTCAGACAGCGTCTTGATTTGGTTGCCCAACTCGGCAATTTCTTTTTCACGCTTGGAGAATTCCTGCTCCAGCTTGACTTGTGCAGCCTTGGCTGTGCTGGCTTCGCGGAAAATACGGTCCAGGTTGACAATGCCGACCTTGAACTCCTGCGCGCTGGCAGCTGCGCCAGCCATTGGCAGCAAAACGCAGATAAGAAGATGGCGTAATGAGAGAGTCATTAGAAGGATGTACCGATCTGAAATTGGACTGTCTCTATTCTATCTGTAGCTTCTTTGCGTAGCGCCCTGGCAATGCCCAGCCTCAGGGGGCCCACCGGGGAAATCCAGCTGATGCCAAAACCCGCCGAGACCCGCAAGTCGGCAAGGCTGTAAGAAGATGCCTCACTGAACACATTGCCGGCATCCACAAAGCCGAACATGCGCAAGGTACGGTCATTGCCTGCGCCCGGGAAAGGCGTGATGAGTTCGGCGTTGAGTGTGATTTTCTTGGCGCCCCCGATGGCGGAGTCAGTGCCTGCGTCACGTGGGCCCAGCGAGCCTTGCTCAAAACCCCGCACAGAACCCAGGCCACCCGAATAGAAATTCTTGAACACCGGATAAGGCTGGCCATTGAGGCCCTTGCCCCAGCCGATCTCGCTATTGAGACCGACGGTGAACTGTTTGTTCAACGGAATGTATTGCTGGATCTGGTAGCTGGCGCGCACGTACTTGATGTCAGCCGCAACACCCCAGTCGCCATTGACGCGCTGGAAACGGCCGCGCGTAGGTACCAAAGAGCTGTCTCGCGTGTCGCGCGACCAGCCGACGGTCAGGGGCACAGAGGTGCTCTTGGCGCCGTAATTGGTCACTTGCAACTGCCAGGTGGCCGGCAGGGCTATGCTGCCCTTGCGGATGTTCAGTGACTCAACGCCGCCGCCCAGATAAACCGTGTCGGTTTCTGTGAAAGGCACACCAAAGCGCACGCTCGCCCCGTTGGTCACCAGAGAGTAGTCACCGCCCTGCCCGCTCAAAGGCTGGGTGGTGCGGTTGAACACGTCAATCGAACGCGAGATGCCGTCGGCAGTGAAATAAGGATCGGTGGTGCTGATCACCAGTTGCCGGTTGGAGCTGCTGGTATTGACTTCCAGACCCAGGTAATTGCCGGTGCCAAAAAAGTTTTCCTGGCGTATGCCCGCCATCAGGGAGAGCTTGTCGCCGCTGGAATAACCAGCACCGAGTTGCAGGTTACCGGTCGGCTTTTCAACTACGGCCACCGTTAGATCGACCTGGTCGGGGGCGTTCGCCACCTCCTTGGTATCTACCGCAACTTCAGTAAAAAACCCCAGACGGTCGACCCGATCGCGTGAACGGCGGATGTTGTCGCCGTCATACCAGGAGGACTCAAATTGCCGGAACTCGCGGCGAATCACTTCGTCCCGGGTACGGTTGTTGCCGGCGATATTGATGCGGCGCACATAGGCGCGGCGCGATGGGTCGGCCTGCATCACAAAGCTGACCAGGTTGTTTTTACGGTCGATCACAGGCAGGGCTTCGACGCGCGCGAAGGCAAAACCGAAGGTGCCGAAATACTCGCTGAAAGCCTTGGTGGTTTCGGCGACATGGTCGGCGTTGTAGGCGGCACCGGGCTTGACGGTAACGAGCGACTTGAACTCTTCGTCGCGGCCCAGGTAATTGCCTTCCAGCCGCACGGAAGAAACAACGAAGCGCTCGCCTTCAAAGATATTGAGCGTGATCGAGATGTCCTGCTTG
>JBIKHR010000364.1:0-2722 GCA_044362035.1 Polaromonas sp.
TTTTTGTGGAAGTCGCGCTGGTCGATGAATTGGCCGGCGCCATCACGCCCTTGCTTGATGAATCCGCTGCCGCCAGCGACATCGGCATAGCGAGCACGGCTATTTTCTATTCCATCAGCAATACCCAGCCAGGTTTACGGGGCGTGAGTTTCGGGGACTCCCTGATCAAACGTGTGGTGGAGACCCTGCGCACGGAGTTCCCTCGTCTGAGGACCTTTGCCACGCTGTCGCCGATTCCCGGTTTTCGCCACTGGCTTGGTAAAAATGTGGCGACCTTGCTGGAGCGGCTTAGCGACAAGGAGCGCCGTGAAATGGGCCGCGCGCTCGGTCTGGCGGCACCCGTGGCAGCGGATTTTCTGGCGGCAGCAGACCAGGCAACTGCGCAGGATGAAAAATCCCCGGTGCGTCTCATGCTGATACGGTGCGCCGCCGACTACCTGGGTCGGCAGATGGAGGACGGACGACCGCTGGACTTGGTGGCGCGCTTTCACCTGGGCAACGGAGCCCGCGTCGAGCGCCTGAATGCAAGTGCTGACCTCTCTGCCAAGGGGCTCAGGCAATCGTACGGCTTGATGGTCAACTACCTGTACGACCTCAAGCGCCTGGACAAGTACCGCAGCCAATTGGCACAGGGGAAAATCCCCGTTTCGTCCAAGGTGGAAGCTTTGTACATTTGAGTTGGTAATTCATTCATAACGACAGGAGACTTTTCATGACCGATTTTCAATCAACAGCAAGCCGTCGCGATGTGCTGCGGGCTGCCGCAGCAGGCGCCGCCGTCCTGTCTCTGGGCGCCCAAGCCCAGTCCGCATGGCCTAGCAAGCCGGTCAACCTGGTCGTGCCCTTCCCGGCTGGTGGCGGCACGGACACCTTTGCCCGGCCACTGTCGGCCCAGTTCGCCAGACTGACGGGCAAACAACTGATCATCGACAACCGCGGCGGCGCTGGCGGTACGCTGGGCGCCGGCATTGCAGCCAAGGCTGCGCCGGATGGCTATACGCTGTTCATGGGCGCAGTGCATCACTCGATCGCACCATCGATGTACCCCAAGCTGGACTACGACCTGCAAAAAGACTTTGTTCCGCTGGCGCTGGTCGCCAACGTGCCGCAGGTGCTGGTGGTCAACCCCAAAAACATGCCATCGGACTTCAAGGGTTTCATGGAGGCTGTGCGCAAGGCTCCGGGCAAGTTCAACTATGGCTCGGCCGGCGCCGGCACTTCGCACCACCTGGCCGGTGAGTTGTTCAAGCAACAGACCAAAACCTTCATCACCCATATTCCCTACACCGGCGCCGGTCCCGCGCTGCGCGACCTGGTCGCCGGTCAGGTGGACATGATGTTTGACGGTCTGGGTTCTTCTGCGGGGCACATCAAGGGCGGTCGTATCAAGGCTGTGATGGTGGCTGGCGCCAAACGCAACCCGGCATTCCCAGACGTGCCTTGCGCCGCCGAACTCGGTCTGCCCGACTACACAGTGAGCACTTGGTACGGCCTGTGGGCGCCACGGGCTACACCGGCCGATGTGCAGGCCCGTATTGTTGAAGAAGTACGCAGGGCTGCAGCCAGTGACGAGATCAAAGCCATCTGGGCCAGCAACGGCGCTGAGTTCGGCACCCTGACTCCGGTGCAGTTTACTGACTTCGTGAACGCCGAAATCAAGCGCTGGGCGGTTGTTGTCAAGGCGTCCGGCGCCAAGCTCGATTGAGCGGACAGGTTCAGTTGGCGCTGCAGGGGGCGCTGGCGTTTGTCACGCTGTCGCACCCCGGCAAGTTCAACGCGATGTCGCGCCTCATGTGGCGGCAGCTGCGTGAAGTGTTTGAGGACTTGCAACAACGCCAAGACCTGCGCGTGGTGTTGTTGCGGGGGGAGGCCGGACATTTTTGTGCCGGCGGCGACATTTCAGAGTACCCCGGTTTCCGTTTTGATGCGGCCAGCCTGCGCGAGTTTCATGAGAATGACGTGTGGGGCGGCCTGAACGCGGTGCTCGATTGCGACATTCCGGTGCTGGCGCAGATCAACGGGAACTGCATGGGTGCCGGCATGGAGTTGGCCAGTTGCTGCGACCTGCGCCTGGCCGGCCGCAGTGCCCGCTTCGGGGCGCCGATTGCCAAACTGGGTTTTCCCATGGCGCCGCGAGAGGCTGCTCTGGTGGCACGGGTCGCTGGCGAGGTGACGGCCCGCGAGATGCTGCTGGCCGCTGCGGTGCTGGACGCGCCCACCCTGGCGCAACGTGGTTTTTTAAACAGGATTTGCGAGGACGATGCCCTGGAAGCCGAAGCTCTGGCAGCGGCCTGGGCCATGTCACTGCTGGCGCCGCAGGCAGCTCGCCAGAACAAGCAGACACTGCGCCATTTGGCGACTGTTCAGGTGCCGGCCGATGCGTATGCTTACGCTGATACGGCTGAGCACCGCGAAGGTGTGACGGCTTTCATGGAAAAACGCCAGCCCCGCTTTTGACTTTGTATTTTTCAGATGATTTACCCGACCATGAACCACAACCTTTTTACCGCACTGCGCGCCGCCTTTCCACAAGAGCTTGACGCTGTTGCGGTAGAAACCGACAAGGGCTTGCGCTACACCTGGCGTGACCTGGACCGGGCCACCGCCATGCTGGCCAATCTGCTGCAATCACTGGGTTTGCCGGCGGGTGCGCGGGTGGCGGTGCAGGTCGAAAAATCGGTCGAGGCCATGATGCTTTACCTGGCCACACTCCGTGCCGGCT
>JBIKHR010000096.1:0-9070 GCA_044362035.1 Polaromonas sp.
TGGCTGGCCTGCTTGGTCAGGCCTTCGATGTCGGGCACCATCAAATACGCATAGGCCTGGTGGTGGCTGCGGCCCACACGCCCGCGCAACTGGTGCAGCTGCGCCAGACCGAACTTGTCGGCGCGCGCCATGACGATGGTGTTGGCGCTGGCCACGTCAATGCCGGTTTCGATGATGGTCGAGCACAGCAACAGGTTGTAGCGCTGCGCCACAAAGTCTTTCATCACGCGCTCGAGTTCACGCTCTGGCATCTGGCCGTGTGCGACGGCAATGCGGGCTTCGGGCAGCAGGACTTCGAGCTTTTCGCGGCGGTTCTGGATGGTGTCCACTTCGTTGTGCAAAAAGTAAACCTGCCCGCCGCGTTTGAGTTCGCGCAGCACGGCTTCACGGATCACGCCATTGCTTTCGCTGCGCACAAATGTCTTGATGGCCAGACGCCGCTGCGGCGCAGTCGCGATCACGCTGAGGTCGCGCAGGCCTTCGAGCGCCATGCCCAGGGTGCGCGGAATCGGCGTGGCCGTCAGCGTGAGCACATCGACCTCGGCGCGAAAGGCCTTCATAGTCTCTTTGTGCCGCACGCCAAAGCGGTGTTCTTCGTCAATGATGAGCAGACCCAGGCGCTGAAACTTCACCTCCTGGCTGAGCAGCTTGTGCGTGCCGACAATGATGTCGATGGTGCCGTCGGCCACGCCCTTGATGGCGGCGGTGATTTCCTTGGCCGAACGAAAGCGGCTCATCTCGGCCACCTTGACCGGCCACTTGGCAAAGCGGTCCACCAGCGTTTGGTAGTGCTGCTCGGCCAGCAGCGTGGTGGGCGCCAACAGCGCCACCTGTTTGCCGCCGGTGATGGCGATGAAGGCCGCACGCAGCGCGACTTCGGTTTTGCCAAAGCCCACATCGCCGCAGACCAGCCGATCCATGGGGCGCGGGCTGATCATGTCCTGAATGACCGCATGGATGGCGGCGCGTTGGTCGGCGGTTTCTTCAAAGCCGAAATCGTTGGCAAAGGTCTCGTAGTCGTTGGGCGAATAGCGGAAAGCATGGCCCTCGCGGGCGGCGCGGCGCGCATAGATGTTGAGCAGCTCGGCAGCCGAGTCGCGCACCTGCTCGGCGGCGCGGCGTTTGGCTTTTTCCCACTGGCCGCTCCCCAGGCGATGCAGCGGTGCCTCGTCGGCGCTGACGCCGGTGTAACGGCTGATCTGGTGCAACTGGCTGACCGGCACGTAGAGCGTGGCTTCGTCGGCGTACTGCAGGTGCAGGAACTCACTGGGCCCCTGGCCCAGGTCCATGTTGACCAAGCCCTTGTAGCGGCCAATGCCGTGCGCGCTGTGCACCACGGGGTCGCCCACATTGAGCTCGCTCAGGTCCTTGATCAAGGCCTCGACGTCGCTGACCTGTTCTTGCTTTTTGTTGCGCCGACGGATGGTCACGCCGGCGGCGAACAGCTCGGTTTCTGTGACGAAGTCAATGTTTTCTTCCGGCCAGCTAAAGCCTTCTGCCAGCGCCGCGGTGGCGATGCCCAGTTTGGCGTTGCTGGTCTGGAAGTCTTCGAGCGAGTCAAAGGCCGGCGGCGAGACGCTGCTGGCGCGCAAAAAATCGAGCAGGCTTTCGCGCCGGCCATCGCTCTCGGCCAGGATCAGCACGCGGTGCGAGGTGGCGGCAATGTGTTGTTTGAGCTTGGTCAGCGGGTCTTCGGCGCCGCGCACCACGGCCATCTCGGCCAGCTTTTGAAAAAGCGCGCTGTCGGCAATATCTGCGGCACCGGTCCGCAGCGCCAGTTGCGCGTAGTGGTTGGCCCGGCCGTAAAACTCTTCAATGCCCAGAAACAGCGACTCGGGCGGCAGCGCCGGGCGCTCGGGTACACCTTGCACCAGGCGGTAGCGGTCTTTGGTGTCCTGCCAAAAACGCTGAAAGGCTGGCTCCAGGTCCCCGTGCAGCACCACCGTGGCGTCTTCTGGGCGGCTGCCCAGGTAATCGAACACGGTGGCGGTTTCTTCAAAGAACAGCGGCAGGTAGTACTCGATACCGGCAGTGGCCACGCCATTGCCCATGTCTTTGTAAATGCGGCTCTTGGTCGGGTCGCCGTCGAGCAGTTCGCGCCAGCGACTGCGGAATTTTGCGCGCGCGTCGTCGTCCATTGGGAACTCGCGCCCCGGCAGCAGACGCACCTCGGGCACGGGGTAAAGACTGCGCTGGCTGTCGGGGTCAAAAGTGCGGATGGAATCGACCTCGTCGTCAAACAGGTCCACCCGGTAAGGCACCAGCGAGCCCATGGGGAACAGGTCAATCAGGCCGCCGCGCACGGCGTATTCACCAGGGCTGACCACTTGTGTGACATGGCTGTAGCCCGCCAGGGTGAGCTGGGCCTTGAGCTTGGCTTCGTCGAGCTTTTGTTTGACCTTGAACTCGAAGGTGTAGCCAGCCAGAAAGCTGGGCGGCGCCAGACGGTACAGCGCCGTGGTGGCCGGCACGATGACCAGGTCGGCCCCGCTGTCCTTGTCGCGCTGGCTGATGCGCCAGAGCGTGGCCAGGCGTTCGCTGATCAGGTCCTGGTGCGGTGAAAAAGCGTCGTAGGGCAGGGTTTCCCAGTCGGGAAACAGCACGCAGCGCAGGGTCGGGGCAAAAAAGACGATCTCGTCGAGCAGGCGCTGCGCCGTGCTGGCGTCGGGGGTGACGATGGCTGTGAGCCGGCCCTGCGCCTTGTCGCGCAGGCCCAGGCGGGCCAACAGCAAAGCGTCGGCCGAGCCGACGGGTTGCGGCGAAGTGAAGCGTTTGCCAGGGACGAGTTTGGGTAAATCCATGAATGCTCAGTGCGGGCCGGACAACACAAAAAAGCGGCACCAATGCCAAGCACCCCACGCCGGCCGGCGGGGGGTGCAACGGCGATTTTAGAATCTATGATGAAGCCATGGCCGACCAGCGCATCAATTTATTGAATTCCGCCCCCGCCGCTGCGCCGGCTGAGGGTGTGGCGCGGGTTTTTGTGCTGATTCCCTGTGCCGGCAACGGCAGCCGCGCGCAGGCCCCCGGCGCAGCCCCTGCGCTGGCCAAGCAATACCAGCCGCTGGCCGGTCAACCGATGGTGGCGCACACCGTTGATGCCTTTCGGTCGCTTGGCTTGGCGCTGGCCGGGCTGTGGCTGCTTATTTCGCCTGATGACACTGACTTTGAAACGGTGTTTCCGGGTTTTCCGGGTTTGCCGGGCTCGGGCCTGGCCGGTGAAAAACTGCTTCGCTGCGGCGGCGCCACGCGCGCTGACACGGTGCGCCAGGGTTTGCAGGCGCTGCTGAGCACGTCTGGCGCGGCCGACCCGCTGGACTGGGTGCTGGTGCACGATGCCGCGCGTTGCCTAGTGACGCCCGCGCAAATACGCCAGCTGATCGACAGCTGCCGCGACGACGCGGTGGGCGGGTTGCTGGCCCAGCCTCTGGCAGACACGCTCAAAGCCGAGGCCCCCCTGGCAGGTCCGCAGGGCCCGCGTGTCAGCATCACCCTGGACCGGGCCGGCAAATGGCTGGCACAAACCCCGCAGATGTTTCGCGTTGGCGCTTTGCTCGATGCCTTGGTTCAGGCCGAGGGCAAGGGCCTGGCCGTGACTGACGAGTCCAGCGCCATGGAAGCTCTGGGCTTGTCGCCCCGGCTGGTGCGCGGCAGTGCGCACAACCTCAAAGTGACTTACCCGGAAGACTTTGCGCTGGCCGAAGCCCTGCTGCAAAGCCGTCGGTCTTTCACTCACTCAACCACCGGTTTGCCCCATGACCTTGCCCGCACCCAGCGCTTCTCTTGATACGGCACCCGCGTCTGCCTGCGCCTTTCGTATCGGCGAAGGCTGGGATACGCATGCGCTGGTGGCCGGTCGCAAGTTGATTCTGGGTGGCGTGCATGTGCCGCATGAACGTGGGCTGCTGGGACATTCTGACGCTGATGTGCTGTTGCATGCCATCACCGATGCGCTGCTGGGGGCCGCTGCTTTGGGCGACATCGGCCGGCATTTCCCCGACACCGACGAGCGTTTCAAGGGTGCGGACTCAATGGTGCTGCTGACTGAGGCGGCCAGCCGCGTGCGCCAGGCGGGATGGGCCATTGGTAACGTTGACAGCACCGTGATTGCGCAGGCCCCGAAGCTCGCGCCTTACATTCCAGCGATGCAGCGCGGCATTGCCGCCGCGCTGGGTCTTGCTTTTGACGCGGTCAACGTCAAGGCCAAGACGGCTGAAAAAATGGGACCGGTGGGCGAAGGCTTGAGCATGGAAGCCCGGGCCATCGTGTTGCTGCATCGCGCCTAGTCGGGATTAACCGCGCTGCAGCCGGATGTGGGCTGCCAGGCCGCCCGTGTCCGAGTTGGCCAGCGAAAAAACGCCGCCCATGCGCTGAATGGTCTTCTCCACAATCGCCAGGCCCAGACCCGAGCCGGTCGCTTCGGTGCGCGCTGCATCGCCCCTGAAAAAAGGCCGCGTCAGCTTGCGCAGGTTTTCTTCAGGAACGCCTGCGCCGTGGTCGCGTATTTTCAGCAGCACCCATGCGTCACGCAGCCTGGCGCTGATCTCGACCCTGGCCTGGCCAGTGCCCGGTGTTTTGCCATAGCGGCGGGCGTTTTCCAGCAGGTTGGTGATCGCCCGCAGCAACTCGACCTTGTCGGCTTTGACCATCAACTGGGGCGGCAAATGCACCTCGACCGTCAAGTCCTTGTTGTCGGCCACCGTGTACAGGGCAGAGGCGACGACGGTATTCAGGCAGACCGTTTCCAGCCGGGTCGGCTCGGGCCTGGCGTATTCCATGAACTTGTCAATGATGGCGTCGAGCTGACTGATGTCGGCGGCCATGTGCGCGCGGGCACTTTCATCGCTCACGCTCATCTCGGTTTCCAGACGCAGTCGCGCCAGCGGCGTGCGCAAATCATGTGAAATGCCGGCCATCATGATGGCGCGGTCGGTTTCCATTTTGGACAGCTGCTCGGCCATGCGGTTAAAACCCACATTGACGGCCCTGATCTCGGCGGTGCTGGCTTTTTCGTCCAGCAAGCTGGCGTCAAAGTCCCCTTCGCGCATGCGTCCGGCGGCATAAGAAAGCCGTTGCAGTGGCCGGTTGATCAGGCCCGCAATAAACGCTGCACCGGCCAGCGACATGGCCACCGCCAGCGACAACCAGATGACCCAGGTGCTGCTGCGGCTGGGCCCGACCCTTTCAATGTCGGTTTGCAGCCAATAAGCATCTTCTTCAATGTTGAAGCCCACCCACAAGCCGGGCAGTCCGTTGACCGAGCGTGCAACCACAGTGCCCGCGCCCATGCGCTTGTAAAGCTCTTGCGTGATGCGTTCGCTCAGCGGATCCCGTCCGAGCAGCACGTAGCGGTCGCTCGACTTGCGAGGGGAGATGCGCACGCCTTCTTCCTCGTTCAAGGTCTTGATCAGCGAGATGCGGGCAATCGCATCCGAGTAACGCAAGCCGGCACGGCTGAGGTTGACCAGGGATGCCAGTTGCTGCGCGTTTTGCAGCGCGCGCGGCTCCGACTCCAGCGCGCGAAAGCTCTGCAGCCAGGCCACGCTGGAGATCAGCAGCAAAAGCGACAAAAAGAAAAAGGTCCGCCAAAACAGGCTGACACCCGAGGAGGTCGCTGCGCTGGCCGCCAAAAAAGAAGAACGCACGTTCAGGCTCAGTGCACGCCGTCCGGCACAAAGACATAACCCACCCCCCAGACCGTCTGGATGAAGCGCGGCACTGCGGGGTCCACTTCAATGAGTTTGCGCAAGCGCGAAACCTGCACGTCCAGGCTGCGGTCAAAGGGCTCAAACTCCCGGCCGCGCGCCAGTTGCGCCAGTTTCTCGCGCGAGAGAGGTTGGCGGGGGTGGCGCACCAGTGTTTTGAGCATGGCGAATTCACCCGTGGTCAGCGGCAGCTCGTCGCCGTTTTTGTGCAAGGTTCGCAGTCCCATGTCAAAAGAGAAGGGTCCAAACTTGATGACTTCCTGGTCGGACGACGGTGCGCCCGGCACTTCGACCGCCGGACGCCGGCGCAGCACCGCGTGAATGCGGGCCAGCAGCTCCCGCGGATTGAAGGGTTTGGCCAGGTAGTCGTCAGCCCCGACCTCCAGCCCGACGATGCGGTCCACGTCTTCGCCTTTGGCCGTCAGCATGATGATGGGCGTGCGGTCGTTGGCAGCGCGCAGACGCCGGCAGATTGACAGGCCGTCCTCCCCCGGCATCATCAGGTCCAGCACGATCAGGTCCACCGCGTCGCGCATCATGATGCGGTTCAGGGCCTTGCTGTCTTCGGCCAGGATGACCTCAAAGCCTTCCTGTGCCAGGTAGCGGCGCAGCAAGTCCCTGATGCGGGCATCGTCGTCCAGGATCAGGATCTTGTCAGCGCGTGGGTGTGTTTGTGCCATGACATTTGAAGTTGTATTTGTAACAAGGTCGATTCTGAGGGGGTCAAAGGCAAGAAATTGCACTTGTCGGCGTTTTCTGACACTTGCTTACACCTGCGTCCTAGAGCCTGGCAAGCCAGCGTCTGACGGGGCGCACATGAAAAAGCCCGCAACCTGTCCAGCAGCTTGCGGGCCTTGCCCTTTGCGTGACTGAGACGTCGATGATTTAGAAGCGGTACTTCAGACCCAGTGAGGTGGTGTGGATGTGCTCCTGATTGCCTGCGAAGTGCACATTGGAGCGGTCCCATGCCAGCACTGCGGCGACCTTGGGCGAGAAGTCAAAGCTCAAGCCCACGCCGTAAGTCAGGCCCCAACTGCTGTCATTGCCGGTGTTGATGCCCGCGCCTGCATCGGCAGTGACTTTGGTGTGACTGTAAAGCGTGCCGACCTTGGCATAAGCGGCCAGCGACTCGGTCAAGGGTGCCGCGCCGACAGCTTTCAGGCTGAAACCATAAGCCTTGGCCGTGCCGCCCGCGCGATCGACCGAGCCGAAATCCGTTGCGCCGATTTCCATACCGAAATTCTTGTTCCACATGCCGCCGGCATAAACGCTGTAGGCGCCCGAGTTGTCCTCACAAGACAAGCCGCCCAGGCCGCAGCCACCACTGTACCTGGCGCTGCTTATGTCGATGCCGACATAGCGCCCGCCGATCGGGGTGTTCCAGTTTGTGCCGCTGGCACTGGCCGGTGCCGTACTGGTCTGGGCGTTGACGCTGGAGCCCAGGGTCATGGTCAGGGTGACCAAGGCCAGCGCGGCAAGGGGATAGCGGTTTTTGTTCATGAAAAACTCCTTGAAAGGGTAGCAATGGGAAAGTGTTTCAGTGATGCCGGAGGTGCCGGGCTGAACGGTCCATTTTGGTGAGATCGCGGTGGCCGGGTTGTCGGTGCGAGGGGTCATCCTCTGTAGGACGCAGTGCCCCGCGCCGGGTGATGAGTCAGGCCACAATAGCTTATGAGCTCTTTTCTTGGCTACATCCCGGGCTGCACGCCGCTGGTTCTGGATTCACCGCACAGCGGCACCCGCTACCCGCCTGACTTTGCACACGCCTGCGACCCGCTGGTGCTGCGCCGCGCCGAAGACACGCACGTGGAAAAGCTCTACGACTTTGCGCCCGCCATGGGCGCCGCCTGGATTGAGGCCTACTTTCCACGCAGCTACCTGGACGCCAACCGTGACATCACCGAGCTGGACATCAGCATGCTGGCCGGACCATGGCCGGGCGAGGTGGCAACCGAGCCGAAACAGCTGGCCAAAGTCCGGCTGGGCAAGGGCCTGATCTGGCGCATGACCGATGAAGGCGTGCCTTTGTATGACCGCCAGTTGTCTGTGGCCGAGGTGCAGGCGCGCATTGCCAATTGTTGGCAGCCTTATCACGCGGCCGTGGCGCAGGCCATAGACCAGGCGCATGCCGCGCATGGTTTCAGCATTCACCTGAACTGCCACTCCATGCCGGCCGTGGCCGCCAGCCATGCCACCGATTTCCCCGGTCTGGCGCATGCGGACTTTGTGGTGGGCAACCGGGACCACAGCACCAGCAGCCCGGCTCTGGCGCAGCTGGTGTGTGAGCATCTGGCCGGGCGTGGCTACGATGTGTCGCTGAACCATCCCTACAAAGGCGTGGAACTGGTGCGCCGCTATGGCGAGCCGGCCCGACACCGGCACAGCCTGCAGATTGAGATCAACCGCAAGCTCTACATGGACGAACATTCGCTGGCATTGCATGACGGTTTTGAACCGCTTAAAGCCAGCTTGCGTTCATTGGTTGAGCTGCTGCTGGCCACTGACCCGCGTCAGCTCTGAGCGCTGAACTGCTTGCAATACAAACCTGATAAACAAAAAGAGGTCGAGATGGATCGCGTAGACGCCGTGGTGATTGGTGCGGGGGTGGTTGGCCTGGCCGTGGCGCGCGCGCTGGCCTTGCAGGGGCGCGAAGTCTGGGTGCTGGAAGCCGCCAACGCCATAGGTACTGGCACCAGCTCGCGCAACAGCGAAGTCATACACGCCGGCATTTATTACCCCCAGGGCTCGCTCAAGGCCAAGCTGTGTGTGGCGGGCAAGACGCTGCTGTACGCCTATGCCGCCGAGCGCGGCATCCCGCATCGCCGCTGCGGCAAGCTGATCGTGGCGACGCAGCCGGAGCAGGTGGCCCAGTTGCAGGCCATCCGCCTCAAAGCGGCGGCCAATGGCGTCAACGACTTGGTGCTGCTCACCCGAGAAGAAGCCCAGGCACTGGAGCCGCAACTCGAATGCGTGGCAGCCCTTCAGTCCCCCAGCACCGGCATCATCGACAGCCACGCCTTCATGCTGGCCCTGCAGGGCGATCTTGAAAACGCCGGTGGCCTGGTCGCGCTGAATTCGCCGCTGGCCTCGGCCCGCTGCAGCCCTGAAGGCATCACGCTGCAGACGCAAGACGGCACCGAGTTGCACGCTGGCGTGGTGGTGAACGCTGCCGGGCTTTATGCGCAGTCGCTGGCGCAGCGTTTTGCCGGCTTGCCTGCCAGCCATGTGCCGCCCAGCTGTTACGCCAAAGGAAATTACTTCACCTTGTCCGGCCGTTCACCCTTTCAGCGCCTGATCTACCCCGTGCCCGAGGCCGCCGGTCTGGGCGTTCACCTGACGCTGGACATGGGCGGTCAGGCCAAGTT
>JBIKHR010000097.1:0-9065 GCA_044362035.1 Polaromonas sp.
TTGGCCGCCCCGAAAAGTGAGAGGCACGCAGCAGAAAGCAAGACCGTTCTTCTCTTCATTGTGTTTCTACCTTTCAATGCTGGTGCGCGGTATGGCCTGCTTGGATGGATCCCCGCTTTAGGCGTCAGGCGTCAGGCAAAGCCAGCTGAGTTGGCTGACGTTTTTCAATAGCGAACTTGAGTAGCGCGGCGCTGCGGAAAACGCCGTGCGCAAACTTACCATAGGGCAACGTGACAAACAGCGCCATCACCGTGCCCAGGTGCACGGCCAGCAGCACGGCCATGGCGGAGCTGTCGCGCCAGGCCAGCAGGGCCAGGCCGGTCAGGCTGATGAGGAACAGCAAGGCGATGAAGCCGCGGTCCATCGGTTTTTGGGCTGCGTCGCCGTGGCTGGGGTGGCGGCGCAGGTTGAGCCACAGCAAACCGGCCGGCCCGATGAGCAAACCGATGCCGCCAACCGTGCCCAGCAGCACCGGCAAACTGGTGTACCCATAAGGCGCCTGCCAGTTGAACAGGTAGTGGTACAGCGTGGCCACCGACGTGGCGGCAAAACAGAGCATGAAACCGTAAAACGTCAGGTGGTGAAAGCGCCGGCGCCACAGCGTGGGTGCGTCGTCGCCGTTGGGGCAACCTTCAATCGGCTCATCGGCGCTGGTCTGGTTGGCGCCGTCCAGGTACTTCAGGCGCAGCGCGGCCGAAGTAGCTTCGATTGCAGCCTCACCCAGTGCTTCAGATGCCTTAGCGGGTGACACATCACGCCAAAAACGAAGCACGCCCAATGTGAGCGCCAGCACAGAAAACAAGAAAATAGGCGCGAACATCTGCACCATCAGATTGTGCGGAAAGACCGCATAAAAATTACCCGCCAGCGGCGCGTGCCACAGCGTTCCATTCACCCCGACAGCCAGCACCAGAAACAGCGCCAAAGCCGCCGCCAGCACCATGCAGATCAGGAGGCCCTGCCGCTGGTACAGCGTGCCCAGCGCCCGTGGCCAGGCGTAGTCGGCGTAGGTTTGCACGCGCACCTGCGCCATGGCCTGCGGCACATTGATGGCGAACTCGTGCGGCGGCGCGTACTGGCAGGCGTGGTAGCAGGCACCGCAGTTATGGCACAGGTTGGCGAGGTAATGGATGTCGGCCTTGCCAAACTCCAGGTGCCGCGTCATGGCGGGAAACACCGCGCAAAAACCTTCGCAGTAGCGGCAGGCGTTGCAGATCTGCATTTGCCGGGCGACTTCAGATTCAGGCCCACTCAAAGGCGCCACGGGCAAGGCACCGGAGGCCAGGGCCACGGCCTCTCGGGTCAGGGCTTCAAGCTGCTGCATGGATATCTTCCGTCAAATGCGATGGGGTCAGAGCGGGGTTGAGTGCGGCCTGGGCAGCCTGCACGCCGGCGATACGGCCGAAAGCCGTGCCGATGGTCATGCCAACGCCGGCGGTGTAGCCCTTGCCCAGCACATTGCCGGCCATCAGCTCGCCGGCGGCAAACAGGTTGGGGCTGGGCCGGTCGGCAAAGCGCACTGCGGTGGTCTCGTCCACCCGCATGCCCAGGTAAGTGAAGGTGATGCCGGGCTTGAGCGCGTAACCGTAAAACGGCGCCGTATCGATGGGCCGCGCCCAGTGCGTCTTGGCCGGACTCAGGCCTTCGGTGTGGCAGTCGTCGAGCACGGCATGGTCAAAGCTGCCAACGCGGCAGGCTGCGTTGTACTCCTGCACGGTCTTGACGAAAGCTTGTTCGTCCAGCCCCAGTTGGCGCGCCAGTTGTTCCAGCGTGTCAGCTTTCTCCCCCGGAAACACCGGCGGCATGAAGCGGCCCACGGCCTTGGCGTCGATGATCGAAAAACCGCGCTGTCCGGGTTGCTGCGCCACCAGCCGGCCCCAGATGGCGTAGCGCTTGGGCCAGAAGTCTTCGCCCTCGTCATAAAAACGCTGGGACTGCTGGTTTACCACCACACCCAGCGACACGCAATCCACGCGCGTGCAAATGCCGCCGTCGTACAGCGGCGCGCGCGCGTCGATCGCCACACAATGGCTCTGGTCGGGCGCGCCAATCGTGTCGGCACCCTGCGCGATCAAGTCCTTGAGCAGCACGCCCATGTTGAAGCGGGTGCCACGGATCGCAAAGTTGTCGGCCGGCCATTCGCCGGCTTCGTTCTGGCCCCAGGCCTCGCGCAGCCATTCGCGGTTGGACTCAAAGCCACCGCTGGCCACCACGCAGGCGCGCGCTTCGATGCGCTCAGGCCCGGCAGGGCCGTTGACATGCGCAGCGACGAAACGGCCTTCGTCCAGCTCCAGTTTGACCACCGGGGATTCGTAACGCACCTCAATGCCGAGCTGCTCTGCGCTGCGGTAGTAGGCGTTCATCAGCGCTTTGCCACCGCCCATGAAAAACGCATTGGTGCGCGACAACTGCAGCGTGCCCGACAGCGAAGGCTGAAAGCGCACGCCGTGGTGACGCATCCAGTCGCGGCAGCTTGAGGACTCACGGATCGCAAGGCGCGCCATGCTTTCAGTGGTCAGGCCGCCAGTGACCTTGAGCAGGTCTTGCCAGAACTCTTCTTCGGGGTAGGCCTCGGTCAGCACGTCTTGCGGCGCATCGTGCATGCAGCGCAGGTTGCGCGTGTGCACCGAGTTGCCGCCGCGCCACTGCCGCGGCGCCGACTCGAGCACCAGCACGCTGGCCCCGGCTTCGCGCGCCATCAGGGCCGCGCACAAGGCGGCGTTGCCGCCACCAATCACCAGAACATCCAGCATTCACCCACTCCCTATTGATAAAAAACAAGCGCAAAGCCATAGGCTTTGCGCTTGCAGCCTGGTCAGTCCGCGCGGATTTGCGCGCGCTTGACGATGTCGCTCCAGACCTTCTGCTCATTGGCAATGAAGGACGCAAACTCGCTGGCCGGCCCGCCGCCGCCAATGGCGTTGTCAGTGGCAAAGCGCGCTGTCACGGCGGAAGACTTCAGGGCCTTGAGCGACTCTTCCTGCAAGAGTTTGACCACGTCGGCCGGCGTGCCGGCAGGCGCCAGAATGCCGTACCACTGAGAGGTCTCGAAATTCTTGAAGCCCATCTCGGCCACGGTAGGCACATCCGGCAGGCTGGAAATACGCTGCGACGTGCCCACGGCGATGGCGCGCAGTTTGCCGCTGCGGATGTAAGGGCCCAGGGCCGGTAAACCAGCCGACGAAGCTTGCGTGCGACCAGCCAGCAAGTCGGTGAGCTGCGGGCCGGTGCCGCGGTAAGGAATGTGCGTGATGAACATACCGGCGACCAGCTTGAGGTATTCCATGGCCAGATGTCCGGCGCTGGCGTTGCCGGCCGAGCCGTAATTGAGCTGGCCGGGGTTCTTCTTGGCGTAGGCCACAAATTCCTGGAAATTTTTCGCCGGCACGTCCGGGTGAATCACAAACACATTGGGCACCTTGGCCAACAGCGTCACCGGCATGAAGTCCTTGTTGACGTCATAAGGCTGGTTTTTCAGCATGTAGGGGTTCACGGCCAGCGTGCCCACATGGCCGAGGATGATGGTGTGGCCGTCAGGCGTAGCCTTGGCAACGTCCTGCATGGCGGTCACGCCAGCGCCACCGGGCTTGTTTTCAACAAAGACCGACTGGCCCAGTTGCTTACTCAATTCAGCCGCGACCGAACGGGCGACGATTTCTGAAGTGCCGCCCGGGGCAAAAGGCACCACGAAGCGAATCGCTTTGGAAGGCCAGGCAGACTGGGCAAAGGAAGGCAGGGCCAGACTGGCAGCGCCCGCGCCGGCGGCTTGCAAAACAGTGCGACGCGACAAAAAAGATGAAGTCATGGGGTCTCCGGAAGATCGTGAAAAATGCAATGAAACGGCATGGTAAGGCCGAGCCCACAACCTTAACCAGGTACAAGGCTTTGCATAAGGGGATTTTCCCTTGGAAACTCAGAAGAAACTGCAGCGACTGTAGGTCCGGTCAGACAGCCCGGCAAGCAGGCGCGAGGCATGGGGCCATCACAAAAAGTGATGGGCTAGCCTTTCAGCCGGGCGCCGACCCAGCGGCCCGACTGAACCGCCTCGCGGGCGCAGTCAGCCAGCACCACGCGCGCCGCCAGTGCCGCCGGTGAGAGCTCGTCGTCTGACAGGCTGCACAACGCGCTTGCACGCAAAGCCAGCGTATCGCCCAGCTCAGTGAGTACAAAGCGCTTATCGGCATCAGCGTAGCGCGCCACCGCCGCCCAGGGCTGCAGTGTGCAGCCCAGACCGCTGTCGACAGCATCCATCAGCATGGCCAGCGAATCGATTTCGGCGATCACCGTGGGCTTGAACTTGGCACGCGTAAAAGCACTCTCCAACGTGCTGCGCAAACCGTGCGAACCGGTGGGCAGGATCAGCGGCTTGCCGGCGAGTTGCGCTACGCTCAGACGCTTTCGGGCAGGACTGATTGCTGAGCGCCGCGACTCGATCAAAAACAATTTTTCTTCCAGCAGCGGCATCACGCTCAAGCGCCGGCCGGCCTGGCTGTCGAAGAGCATGGCCAGGTCCAACTGGCGCGCGTTCAGCATGGCCGTCAGGTGGCCCGACAGGCTTTCGACCACGTGCAGGCGCACGTCAGGGTAGCGCTCACGCATGGCGCGCAGCAGCGGCAGGCCCAGCACAGCGGCGGTGGTGGGCGCCATGCCCACGCTGACGCTGCCCGACAGGCGCGACTGCTGCGCCGAGCGCACGGCCTGCTCGGCATGGCGCAAGACCAGTTGCGCCTCGTGGAAAAATGCCAGCCCGGCCTCAGTGGGTGTCACACCTTTGGGGCTGCGTTGCAGCAGCCGCGTCGAAAGCTCGCTCTCCAGCCGGCTGATTTGCTGGCTCAGCGCAGACTGCACCAGTTCAAGGTCTTGCGCAGCGCCGCTGATACTGCCCAGCTCGACGATGCGGACAAAGTAGCGAAGTTGGCGCAGCTCCACCTTAAACAGCCCTGCGTGGTTTAACCAGTGCTGCCGCCTGCTTGGCGCGGCTGCGGGCCACCTCGACGTCGGCGTCAAAGGCCAGCGCCACGCCCATGCGGCGTTTGACAAAGCTCTCCGGCTTGCCAAACAGGCGAATGTCGGTGTGGGGCACGGCCAGCGCCTCGGCCACGCCGTCAAACACGATGCCATGGGCATCGACGCCGCCATAAATCACGGCACTGGCACCCGGGCTTTTGAGTGCCGTGTTGACCGGCAGGCCCAGGATGGCGCGGGCATGCAGTTCGAACTCGTTTTGCCACTGCGTGCACATCGTCACCATGCCGGTGTCGTGCGGGCGCGGACTGACTTCGCTGAACCAGACCTCGTCACCCTTGACGAACAGCTCGACGCCAAACAGGCCCTGACCACCCAGGTTGTCAGTGACGGCTTTGGCGATGTCGCGACTTTTTTGCAGGCCGGCCGGGCGCATGGGCTGCGGCTGCCAGCTTTCAACGTAGTCGCCGCTGACCTGCACGTGGCCGATTGGCTCGCAAAACTGGGTCTCGACCTGCCCGCTGGCGCTCACGGCGCGCACCGTCAGCAGCGTGATCTCGTAGTCAAAGTCAATGAAGCCCTCGACGATGACGCGGCCGTGGCTGACGCGCCCGCCGGCCATAGCGTAGTCCCAGGCGGCGCTCACATCGGCGGGGCCGGCGATCTTGCTCTGGCCCTTGCCCGACGAGCTCATGACCGGCTTGACGATGCAGGGGTAGCCGATCTTGCCGTCGATGGCGGCCTGCAACTCGGCCAGCGAATCACAAAACACATACGGGCTGGTCGGCAGGCCCAGCGTCTCGGCGGCCAGGCGGCGAATGCCTTCGCGGTCCATGGTCAGGCGCGCAGCGCGGGCGGTGGGAATCACGCGCACCACACCGGCGGCTTCGAGCTCTTCGAGCATGGGCGTGGCAATCGCCTCGATCTCGGGCACCACCAGGTGCGGACGCTCTTTTTCAATCAGCGCCTTGAGTTGCGCCGGATCGCTCATGGTGATGGTGCGCGCGTGGTGGGCCACCTGCTGGCCGGGGGCGTTGTCGTAGCGGTCCACTGCGATGGTTTCCACCCCCAGTCGCTGCAATGCAATCAACACCTCTTTGCCCAGCTCGCCGGAGCCCAGCAGCATGACTTTGGTGGCGTGGGGGGACAGCGGGGTGCCGATAGTTTTCATGGGGGGGTCCGAAGTGGAAGGGTAAAGAGCTGAGCGATTGAATTTTACCGATGCAGCGAGGCACAATCTCAACATGACCCGCGACGCCAGCAACCCAATTTTTTCCGTCCGTTCGCTCAGCAAGCGCTACGGCAGCACCACGGTCGTCAACGACCTGTCTTTTTCGATTGCGCCCGGCGAATGCCTGGGCGTGATCGGGCCCAACGGGGCCGGCAAGACAACGACCATCCGCATGTGCCTGGGCCTGGCCACGCCGGACGCTGGCGAAGTGTCCTTCTTTCCCGGCGGTGGCGCGCCCGCGCTGCAGATGCCGGCCGACGCGCTGGCCATCAAGGCGCGGCTGGGCATCGTCAGCCAGTTCGACAGCCTGGACCCGGACTTCTCTTGCGCCGAAAACCTGCTGGTCTTTGGCCGCTACTTCGGCATGCCTGATGCGCTCATCAAGTCGCGCATTCCGCAGCTGCTTGAATTTGCCTCGCTCACCAACAAGGCCGACGCCAAGCTCAGTGAACTTTCGGGCGGCATGAAGCGGCGGCTGTCGCTGGCGCGCGCGCTGGTCAATGACCCGCAACTGCTGCTGCTTGACGAGCCCACCACCGGCCTGGACCCGCAGGCCCGCCACCTCATGTGGGAGCGGCTGCAGCGACTGGTGCAGCAAGGCAAATCCATCTTGCTGACCACGCACTTCATGGACGAAGCCGAGCGCCTGTGCAACCGCCTGCTGGTGCTGGACCACGGCCAAAAAATGACCGAAGGCACGCCGCGCGATCTGATCGCGCACAACCTCGAGCCCGACGTGGTCGAGGTCTATGGTCAGGGCGCGCTGGCGTTGGTCGAGTCACCGCTCAAGGCGCTGGCCGCACGCACCGAAGTCAGCGGCGAAACGGTGTTTTTCTACACCCAGGACGCCAAGGCCTTGCTGGCCGCCCTCACCGACTATCCACAACTGCGCACGCTGCACCGCCCCGCCAACCTGGAAGACCTCTTCCTCAAACTCACCGGCCGCCAGATCCGCGAGGACGCATGATGAGCAACACACCCTCCCTGTGGCGCGCACCGCGCCTGAGCATGCGCTGGCTGCCCGTGTTCCGCCGCAACCTGCTGGTCTGGCGCAAACTCTTTGTGCCCAGCCTGGTCGGCAACATTGCCGAGCCGCTGATCACGCTGGTCGCCTTTGGTTACGGCCTGGGCGCGTTGGTGGGGCAGGTGCAACTGGGCGGCGTGGCCGTGCCCTACATCTTGTTTCTGGCCAGCGGCTCCATCTGCATGAGCGCCATGAACGCCGCTTCTTTCGAGGCCTTGTATTCAGCCTTCTCGCGCATGCACGTGCAGCGCACCTGGGACGGCATCATGAACGCGCCGGTGCAACTCGACGACGTGGTGCTGGCCGAAATGCTCTGGGCCGCCTTCAAGTCGCTGTTCACCGTCAGCGTGATTTTGCTGGTGATGCTGGCGCTGGGCATCAGCCACAGCCCGATGTTGCTGCTGGCCTGGCCACTGCTGGGCCTGATCAGCATCGTGTTCTCGAGCGTGGCGCTGATCTTCAACGCGCTGGCCAAGGGCTACGATTTTTTCACCTACTACTTCACGCTGTTTCTCACGCCGACCATGTTCTTGAGCGGTGTGTTTTTTCCGCGCGATCAGCTGCCCGGCTTCATGCGCGTGATCTCGGAATTTTTGCCTCTTACAGCGGCGGTCGAACTCATTCGTCCGCTCTTCATGGACCAATGGCCCGAGCACAGCCTGCGGCACCTGGCGGTGTTGCTGGTGTACGCGGTGGGCGGCTTCTGGGTGGCGCTGGCGCTGACGCGCAAGCGCTTCAAAGGCTAAGCCACAGATTCAGGGCTTGGCGTTCTTTTCAATGAACGCCATCATGGCCGCCATGAAAGCATCACGCGCACCCGGCTTCGCTCCCAGGGAAGCATTGAGCGTTTGGCCGTTGCCCCAGGTGTTTTTCCGGATCGTTAAGGGCCCGTAATAGGCGTTGTGCGCCATGTCCTCAAAGTAGGCCACTTCAATCGGCGCGCTAACGGCCTTGACGCTGTCCACCCACTCCAGCGGCGTTGGAATCAAAGCCTGCGGCTGGCTCTGGACGCTGCAGCGCTGGCTGGTGCCGGGCGGGCTTAATTCAAAACTGATGTTCAGGCGGCAAGGCCCTGTCAGCCGCCAGCGCCACATGTCGTCTTGCGCGGCGCCGAAGTTGTCGAGCCGGCCAAAGGCCAGCATCAGCGGCACGCGGGTCTTGTCAGGCAAGCCCAGGCCAATCGGCGTGATGCCCTCGGCAATGATGCCCCGCACATGCGCCGTGTTCACCATCGCAGCCAGGTTGGCCGCGACAGCGGCACCGTTGGAAACTCCAAAGAAATAAATCCGCCGCGTGTCAATGTCAGTCCGGGTGATGGCCCATTGGTAAGCAGCCCAGGCCGTGGTCAGCAGCATGCGCTGACGCGCTTCGTTACTCACCTGCAGCGCCCAAAAGCCGGAAGTGCGACCCGTGAAACCCTGCATTTCATAGGCGTCAAACACCAGCGTCGCCATACCTTTATCATGAAAGGCCTGGTCTGAGGTCAGCACATCCTTGATGCCGCCGCCACCGTGCAGGCTGATCATGATCGGTGCCAGCGCAGCACCTGGAGGCCGCCTGAATTTGACGCTGGCATGGCACGGGTCAAAGCCCGCCAGCTTGCCGCTCACCGTGAAATACTGCGGCCGGATTTCGACCAAAGCAGCATCGCCCTTTTGCTCAGGTCGGCAGTCCTGCGGACCGAGTTGGGCATGGGCTGCAGTGCAGTTCAGCAGGATGAAGGCGATGGGTGCGAGTAGGCGGAGAAAAGGTGTCATGGCGATTGGAGGATTTTGCTTGATGCTATCAAAAGCATGGGCCTGGCGATTGGAAGCGGCCGCGCCAGAATATTCGTTAAGAACCTAT
>JBIKHR010000098.1:0-9047 GCA_044362035.1 Polaromonas sp.
GATATCGGAGAGTTCTTCGCGGGCATCGGAGAGCAGTTCTTCACCTTCGGGGTTTTGCAGGCCGGCCTCGTCGGGCACCACCAGCCAGCGCCGGAAGGTTTCATAGACGCCGCTGTCACGGTCCACCGCAACGCGGATGTCCACTCCTTCGGGGTAGACCTTTTTGGTAGCAGATGCGAGCGCTAGCTCGACGGCACCAAACACGACGTCACGTTCGACATTTTTCTCACGCGATATGGCATCAACCAACATCAACAGTTCGCGATTCATTTCACAAGCCTGCCTTTCTCTTAAATCTCTGTCTGTTTATCTACAGTCGGGGCACCTTTAGGGCGGCGTCCCTTGAAGTCCACCACGGGCGCCAAACGCGCCTGGGCAATCTCGTCCAGCGTGAAGCCCAGTGCCTGCAATGGCGCCGGCACTTTGTGCTTGCTCACTTTTTGACCTGGCTTGACGGCGGGCTCTTCAGTCCACACGATCTGCCAGCCACCCGGCACGCTTTCAAGCGTGCCGCGGAATTTCTTGCGGCTGGCTGAAATCGTCGTGCCTGCGCTGGCGGCCACGCCAATCGGCGCTTTCAGGGTCAAGTCAATCAACTCACCCGTGAAACGCGCAAAATCCTGTTCGGTCCGCAGCGGCCTGTCGATTCCGGGCGAGCTGACCTCGAGCCGGGAATACGCCGCGCCTTCAACTTCCAGCACAAACTGGAGTTGGCGGGTCACTTTTTCACAATCTTCTGCGTTGATGAACTGTTCGGCGCCCGGCACAAAGGGCATGTCAATCGTCACGCGCAGCAAACCGCCGCTCGTGCGCTCAATGTCCACCAGGTCATATCCCAGCCCGGTCACAGTCTGACTAATCGTGTCGTTTAAAGCCATTCAGTCTCGAAAACTCATCCGCAGTGCAAAAACAAACGCCCAAAAAAAATGGGCGGTGAAAACCCGCCCATTTGGTCGTGAAGCGCGTATTGTAGCGCCCCTCAAGCCTGCCTGCAATCAAAATGCGTGCTGGCTCAACCCAATTGGGCCACCAGAAGCTGCGTGTAGGGGTGCTGCGGCGTGTTGAGCACCTGGTTGACCGGCCCGGACTCGATGATGTCCCCGCCCTGCATCACCAGCACCTCGTGCGCCATCGCCCGGATCACGGCCACATCGTGCGTGATCAGCAAATAGCTCAGGCCACGCTCGCGTTGCAGGCGTTGTAACAACTGCAACACCTGTTTTTGCACAGTCACATCCAGAGCGCTGGTCGGCTCGTCCAGCACCAGCATGTCGGGCTCCACCATGAGGGCGCGGGCAATCGCCAGACGCTGTCGCTGGCCACCCGAAAACTCGTGCGGATAGCGCTGCAACAGGCGCGGAAACTGGGTTTCATCCATACCCACATCAGCCAGGGCATGGACCACGCGCGCCAGGCGCTGCGCGCCCGTCAGATCCGGTTGGTGAACGCGCAGGCCTTCGCCCACAATTTCTTCCACCGTCATGCGCGGTGACAAAGATGAAAAAGGGTCCTGAAAAACCACTTGAACCGATCGCCGCAGCGCCTTGTTGGCCGCCGCATCATTGCCCCAGGATTTGCCGGACAGCAGCAATTGGCCCTGACTCGGGTGCAGACCCAACACAGCCAGCGCCAGGGTTGACTTACCGGAACCCGACTCCCCCACCACGCCCAAGGTTTGACCGCGGGTCAAGCTGAAGCTGGCTGACTTGACGGCCACAAAATCGCCTTTTTTGAACCAGCCGCGCAGCCCCGGCAGCGGCACCGGGTAGCTGACGCGCAAATGGGTGCCTTGCACGACTGGCGGCCCGTTGGTGTACGGCGGCGTTTCAATCACATCGCGCACCGGTTCGCTGTCCATCAGCTTGCGGGTGTACGGGTGCTGCGGGTTGGCAAACACCTCGGCCACGCTGCCCTGCTCGACAATCAAACCGTTTTCCATGACGGCGATGCGGTCGGCAAAGCGGCGCACCAGGTTCAGGTCGTGGGTGATCAGCAGCACGGCCATGCCGTTTTTGCGTTGCAGCGCAGACAGCAAATCCAGCATCTGGACGCGCAGGCTGACGTCCAGCGCTGTGGTCGGCTCGTCGGCCAGCAGCAGGCGAGGCTGGCAGGCCAGGGCCATGGCGATCATGGCGCGCTGACGCTGCCCGCCCGAGAGCTGGTGCGGGTACGAAAGGGCCCGCCGCTCGGGCTCGGGGATGCCGGTGTCGGCCAGCAAAGCCACAGCCGCCGCCTGCGCCTGGGCCGGGCTGAGCCCCTGCTTGAGCTGCAGCACCTCAGCAATCTGCTCGCCCACGCTGAAAAGAGGATTCAGCGCCGTCATCGGCTCCTGAAAAATCATGGCGATGTCGCGCCCGCGAATACCGCGCAAGGCCCGCTCGGGCAATGCCAGCAGGTCTTGAGGCGCAGCGCCCTGTCCATCTTCCGGGCCGGCCTCGAACAACGCGTGGCCTGAAGTCCGTGCACCCTGCGCCAAGCCGAGCAGGCTGAGCGCCGTCACCGTTTTGCCTGAGCCGGATTCGCCCACCAAGGCCAGTTTTTCACCGGGTGAAACATCAAAATCAATACCGCGAACGACTTCCTTACCGCCAAAAGAGACGCGCAGTCCCTGCACGTCGAGCAAACGGGTGGTGGCCATGGCGTTCACTCGTCAGCCTTTCTCGGGTCCAGCGCGTCGCGCAGCGCGTCACCCATGAAGGTCAGCAGCAGCAAAGTCGTGACCAGCACCGCAAAAGTGGACAACGAAATCCACCAGGCATCGATGCTATTTTTACCCTGTGAGAGCAACTCCCCCAGCGAAGGCGTTCCAGGCGGCACACCCAGACCCAGAAAATCCAAAGACGTCAGCGCCAGAATGGCCGCGCTCATGCGAAAGGGCAGAAAGGTCACCACCGGCGTCATGCTGTTGGGCAGCACGTGGCGCATGATGATTTGCCAGTGACTCAAGCCCAGCGCGCGCGCAGCACGCACGTAGTCCAGTTGGCGGTTGCGTAAAAATTCAGCCCGCACATAGTCAGACAAACCCAGCCAGCCAAACAGGCTGAGCAAGACCAGCAATAGCGAAATACTGGGCGCAAACACCGCGCTGAAGATAATCAATAAATACAGCTCGGGCATGGAGCCCCAGATCTCCATGAAGCGCTGAAAAGCCAGGTCCGTCTTGCCGCCAAAGTAGCCCTGCACAGCGCCCGACAGTACGCCCAGCACCACGCCGGTGAAGGTCAGCGCCAGGGCAAACAACACGCTAACCCGAAAGCCATAAATCAGCTGCGCCAGCAGGTCGCGGCCCCGGTCGTCGGTGCCCAGCAGGTTGTCACGCGTGGGCCTGGAGGGGTTGGGCTCTTTGGCAAAATAGTTCAGGGTTTTGGGGCCGTAAGGGTTTGGCGCATAAACCGCCCAGTTGCTGCCCGCTGACAACTTGCTGCGGATGAACGGGTCCAGGTAATCGGTGGCCGTTTCAAAGTCACCGCCAAACGTTTTTTCAGGGTGTACCTTGAGCATCGGAAAGTAATAACTGCCCTCGTACTTCACCAGCAGCGGCCGGTCGTTAGACACCACCTCGGCCAGCAAACTCACCAGCACCAACGCACAAAACAGCAGCAAACTGCCAAAACCCAGCCGGTTGCGCTTGAAGCGCAGCCAAGCCCGCGCACCGGGCGAAGCAGAAGCCGCCCGCTCAGGCGCACCAGCACCCTCCCCTCCAGTGCCGGCGCGAGCCACACCCTCTTCCCCAACGCCGGCGCGGATCGGGCTTCGCCCGTCCGCAACGGGCGCCCCCTCAGGGGGAAGGCGGCCAGAGGCCGCATCGGGGGTGTCAGTCAAACTTGACACGCGGGTCCACCCAGACATAACAAAGATCACTCACCAATTTAGTCACCAAGCCAATCAGCGTGAAAAAGTACAGGGTGCCCATCACCACCGGGTAGTCGCGCCGGATCACGCTCTCGTAGCTGAGCAGCCCCAGCCCGTCCAGCGAAAACAGCGTTTCGATCAGCAATGAGCCGGTGAAAAAAGCGCCCACAAAAGCCGCCGGAAAACCGGTGACGATGGGAATCAGCGCATTGCGGAAAACGTGTTTGTAAAGCACCTGCCGTTCGGCCAGCCCTTTGGCGCGCGCGGTCACCACGTACTGCTTGCGGATTTCTTCCAGAAAAGCATTTTTGGTCAGGATGGCGGTGACCGCAAAGCTGCCCAGCACCATGGCCGTCACGGGCAAGGTGATATGCCAGAGGTAGTCCACCACGCGCGCCGCCCAACTCATTTCGTCCCAGTTGCTGGAGGTCAGGCCACGCAGCGGAAACCACTGCAATTGCCCGCCAAAAACCACCAGCAGCACCACGCCGAGCACAAAGCCGGGTATGGCATAACCCACCAACACCAGCAAGGTGGTCACCAGGTCAAAGCGAGAGCCGGCGCGCACGGCCTTGGCCACGCCCAGCGGCACCGCCACCAGGTAGCTGATGAAAAAAGTCCACAGCCCCAGGCTGATGGACACGGGCAACTTGTCGATGATCAACTGGGCCACGTCCCTGTTCTGAAAGAAACTTTTGCCCAGGTCAAAGCGGGCAAACTGGCCGAGCATCTGAAAAAAGCGCTCATGGGCCGGCTTGTCAAAGCCATACAGCGCCTTGATCTGCTCAATGCGTTTGGGATCCACGCCCTGGGCGCCGCGGTAACTGAAGCCGCCGCCTTCAGCGCCACCGCCGCCGGCAGCACCCGCCTTGGCTTCGGCCAGGTACTGCTCGACCGGGCCGCCCGGCACAAACTGCACTACAGCAAAGGTGATCAGCAGCACGCCCAACAGCGTGGGCACCATAAGCAGCAAGCGCTTGAGAATGTAGACCAGCATCAGCGAGCCCACCAGGTGCTGATGGCCCAGCCTTCGCCGGTCGAATAAGGCGGCACCTGAGCGGGGCGGGCCAGGCGGCGGTCGTTGAAGGCCATGCGGTGCGTGGTGGCGGTCCACTGCGGAATCAGGTAGTGGCTGTGGCTGATGACGCGGTCCAGCGCACGGCAGGCGGGCAGCAACTCAGCTGGGGTCTTGGCACTGGTCATGCCCGCGATGATCGCATCGACCGCCGGGCTGCTGACGCCGGCCATGTTGCCAGAGTCTTCGGTGACGGCGGCTTTGCTGCCGAACATGTCGGCGTATTCCTGCCCCGGGCTGTGGGTGCCGCCGTAGGCCAGGGAAATGATGTCGAACTCAAACTTGCTCAGCCGCTGCTGGTACAGCGCGAAATCCACCGCACGGTACTTGAGCTGGATACCCAGTTTTTCGAGGCTGCGGGCCCAGGGAGTGACCACGCGTGCTCCGCCTTCGTTGCTGTCGAGGTATTCGATCACCATGGCCTGGCCCTGGCTGTTGCGCAGCACGCCGTCCTGAATGCGCCAGCCCGCCTCGCCCAGCAGGTCGCGGGCGCGCCGCAGGTTGTCGCGCAGGCTGCTGGTGCCATCGGTGCGCGGCGGCGCAAACATGGTCCCCAGCGCAGCGGCCGGGATCTGCGCGCGCCAGGGCTCCAGAATGGCTTGTTCCTGCGGCCCGGGCAAGCCGCTGGCCTGGCAGTCCGTGTTGCCAAACAGGCCCGTCACGCGTTGGTAGGCACCATAAAACATTTGCCGGTTCATCCACTCGTAGTCCATGGCGAGGCCCAGCGCCTCGCGCACCCGCACGTCCTTGAACATGGGCCGCCGTGTGTTGATGACGTAGCTCTGAAAGCCAGAGGGCAGGCGATGGCGGAACTCGCCTTTGACCAACTCACCCGAATCAAACTTCTTGCCATTGACGCGGCGCGCCCAGTCGCCCGCCGAGAAAAACCGCATCAGGTCAAACTCGCCAGCCTTCAGCGCTTCAAGCTTGGCGGTGTTGTCCTTGTAGATCTTGACCGTGATGCGGTCAAAGTTGCCCATGCCGCGCCGCACGTTGAGGTCTTTTGCCCAGTAGGCCTTATCGCGCACATAGGTGATGTCCTTGCCAAAGCGCACCGGGCCTACGCGGTAAGGGCCGCTGCCAATCGGTATGTCCATCACCACCGCGTCAAAACGTTTGGCTTTGCCGCCTTCCATGCCCCAGCTGCGGCTGAACACCGGCAGGCCGCCCACCGTCAGCGGTAACTCCCGGTTGGGTTTCTTGAAGCGGTAGCGCAGGCTGCGCTCTCCCAGCACGTCGATGCCCGCCACGTCTTCCAGCAGCGTCTTGTAGGCCGGTGAGGTGTAGGGCCCCATCAGCATGTCAAAGCTGTGTTTCACGTCGGCCGCCAACACGGGTTCGCCATTGTGAAAGCGCGCCTCGGGACGCAACTCGAAAGTCACGCTCAGGCCGTCAGGCGCCACGCTCACGTCCCGGGCCAGCAGGCCGTAACCGGCGGCGGTCTCGTCCAGCGGGCCGGCCAGCAGAGAGTCGAACATCAGGTCGGACAAATACGCCGGCGCGCTGCCTTTGATGGTGAAAGGGTTGTACTTGTCAAAAGTGGAACTGCGCAGATTGCTCACCAGCCGCAACTCTCCGCCTTTGGGCGCGGCCGGGTTGACATAGTCGAAACTGACAAAGCCGGCCGGGTATTTGAGGTCACCCCACAGCGCGTAACCATGTGCGGCCCACACCGGCGCAACACCCGCCAGGGCGGCCACGCTAATCAGCATAATCTTTAAGACGCTAAAAAACCTCATGCGACAATTCTGCACCAACTGGGCACCGGCTTGCGTAGAAGCCTTTGGCGCAAGCAGCGGCAAGCCTGGACGAACATATTGAAGGACAAGACCATGGGATTTCTCACCGGCAAAAAACTGCTGATCACGGGCGTGCTGTCAAACCGCTCCATCGCTTATGGCATTGCCAAAGCCTGCAAAGCCCAGGGTGCCGAACTGGCTTTCAGCTACGTGGGCGAGCGCTTCAAGGACCGCATCACCGAATTTGCCGCTGATTTTGATTCCAAACTGATCTTTGACTGCGACGTGGGCGATGACGCGCAGATCGATCAATTGTTCACCGACCTGGCCACCCACTGGCCCACATTTGACGGCTTTGTGCACAGCATCGGCTTTGCCCCGCGCGAAGCCATTGCCGGCAACTTTCTGGACGGCCTGAGCCGCGAAGGCTTCAAGATTGCGCACGACATCAGCGCCTACAGCTTTCCCGCCATGGCCAAGGCCGCCCTGCCCTACCTCAACCCCAAGGCCGCGCTGCTGACGCTGACCTACCTGGGCGCCGATCGCATCATTCCGAACTACAACACCATGGGCCTGGCCAAAGCCTCGCTCGAATCTTCGGTGCGCTACCTGGCTGAAGCCGTGGGCCCCAAAGGCATCCGCGTCAACGGCATCAGCGCCGGCCCCATCAAGACCCTGGCGGCCAGCGGCATCAAGGACTTCGGCAAACTGCTCAACCTGGTGGCCAGCGCCTCGCCGATTCGCCGCAACGTCACGATTGAAGACGTCGGCAATGTCGCCGCCTTCCTGCTCAGTGACCTGGCCAGCGGCGTGACCGCCGAGATCACCTACGTGGACGGCGGTTACAGCCAGACCATGGGTGTGGTGGCGGACTGAGCTTGACCTTGCCATTCAAACCATTCGCTCCTTTGTAAAAGCGTTTTAAGCAATCAATTCAATCTTGTGATTTGCCGGCCCCAGCCCGGCTTTGTGGTTAAGCAGCGCCGTTTCAGGGCTGGATGCTTGCATCGAGGTGACCAGTTGCCTAAGCTGATTCAACATCCATTGAGTCACCTTGAAAGGCATACAACCATGAGCGTCCACATTTCTCAACCCCCCCATGCAGTCCCACGCAGCGAACAGCATTTCTTGCGCTTGTTGCCAATCGTTTTGTCCCTGGCCGGCTTGATGACATCGGCCACGCTGGCCCGTGCCGCCGGCAGCGCCCCGCCGTTGATGCTGGCCAAGGTTTATCAGCCAGGCATGGCGCTGGCTGACTACTGGGTCAGCGAAAAATACGACGGTCTGCGCGGCTACTGGGACGGGCGGCAATTGCTCACGCGGGGCGGTCAGCGCATTGCCGTGCCCGACTGGTTTGTGGCCAACTGGCCGGCCACGCCCATGGACGGCGAACTCTGGGCCGGTCGCGGCCAGTTTCAAAAGGCGCTGTCCACGGTTTCACAGCAGTCGCCCGACGACGCGGCCTGGCGCGGCATGCGCTTCATGGTGTTTGACTTGCCGGCGCACGTCGGGCTATTTTCTGAACGTCTGGACACGCTCAAGCCGCTGGTCGATGAACTGCGGCAGCCCTGGGTCAAGGCGGTCGCGCAAACGCGGCAAACCGGCTCTCAGGCTCTGCAAAAGCTGCTGCTCCAGACCGTCACGGAAGGCGGCGAAGGGCTGATGCTGCACCGCAGCGCATCGCTTTACGCCAGCGGCCGCAGCGACGACCTGCTCAAGCTCAAGACCCACGAAGACAGCGACGCGCGCGTGGTCGGCCACGAGCCCGGCCAGGGCAAATACGCCGGCCTGCTGGGGGCTTTGCTGGTGGAAGTGCCGGGCCCCAAAGGGCAGCCGGCGCAGCGCTTCAAGCTGGGCGCGGGACTGAGCGACGCGCAGCGCCGACAGCCACCGCCCATTGGCAGCGTGGTGACTTACCGGTTTCGCGGCACCACCGGCAGCGGCCTGCCCCGCTTTGCTACCTTCATGCGGGTGCGTGAATCGGTCGAGCTTTAAAGCCAGTGGCCAAGTCTGGACTCAGCGCTTCACGCAGTCGGCGTAATAGCGCTTCTTGCCCTTGGCGTCTTCCTGCTCGACCAGGCCGTGGATGTCGGTTTCAAAACCCGGGCACTGGGCGTTGAACTCGCGGGCAAACTTCAGGTAATCGACGATACGTTTGTTAAATACCTCGCCTGGAATCAAGAGCGGTATGCCCGGCGGGTAAGGCGTCACCAGACCGACCGTGATGCGGCCTTCGAGATGGTCGATCTCGACCCGCTCGGTGGTCCGGTGCGCAATATGGGCGTAGGCGTCGCTGGGCTTCATGGCCGGCGTCAGGTCGCTCAGGTAGACCTCGGTGGTCAGGCGCGCAATGTCGTACTTGGCGTACAGGGTGTGAATGT
>JBIKHR010000099.1:0-9046 GCA_044362035.1 Polaromonas sp.
AACAAACCCATTTCTTGTTCTTCCTTCTTGTTTGTTATTTTTTGAGCCAGACGAAATACGTCATGAGCACAAAGATGCCGAGGATCATGCCGAAAGCGTAGTGGTAGATGAAGCCCGACTGCAGGCGACGCACCAGACCGGAGAACCAGCCCACGAGCTTCCAGGAACCGTTGACCAGCGAGCCGTCAATGATGGCCTGGTCGCCGCCCTTCCACAGGCCCATGCCCAGCGCGCGCGCACCGCGGGCCAGCACGTTTTCGTTGAACCAGTCGAGGTAGTACTTGTTCTCGAGCAAGGTGTAGACCGGCTGGGCCATGCGCTGGATGGCTGCAGGCAGGGCCGGGTTGACCATGTACATGTAATAAGCCAACACCACGCCAGACAGCGCCAGCCAGAACGGTGCAGTGCTCAGACCGTGCAACGCCATTTGCGCCGGGCCGTGGAACAGCTTGGCGAGCTCGGCCATGGCCGGGTGCTTGTCAAGGTTGACGTGAATGGCATCTTTGAAGAAGTCGCCGAACAGCATGGGCTCGATGGCCAGGAAACCGATGACCACCGACGGAATGGCCAGAAGCACCAGAGGCACCGTCACCACCCAGGGCGACTCGTGCGGCTTGTGGGCTTTTTCGTGGTGGCTGTCATGCGCATCGTGATGGGCATCGTCATGATGGCCGTGGTGCGCGTCCGGGTTCTGGTCGTAACGCTCTTTGCCGTGGAACACCAGAAAGTACATGCGGAAAGAATAAAAAGCCGTGACAAACACGCCGGCGAGCACGGCGAAGTATGCAAAGCCGGCACCAGGCAGGTTGCTGAAGTGCACCGCTTCAATGATGCTGTCCTTGGAATAAAACCCTGCAAACAGCGGGGTGCCGATCAAAGCCAGCGAACCGAGCAGCGAGGTGATCCAGGTGATTGGCATGTACTTGCGCACGCCGCCCATCCAGCGGATGTCCTGGTTGTGGTGCATGCCCATGATGACCGAGCCAGCGCCCAGGAACAGCAGCGCTTTGAAGAAGGCGTGCGTCATGAGGTGGAACACCGCCACCGAGTAAGCCGAGGCACCCAGCGCCACCGTCATGTAGCCCAGTTGCGAGAGCGTGGAGTAAGCCACCACGCGCTTGATGTCGTTCTGGATGATGCCCAGAAAACCCATGAAAAGTGCCGTGATGGCGCCGATGACCATGATGAAGCTCAGGGCGGTGTCGCTCAATTCGAAGATGGGCGACATGCGCGCCACCATGAAGATGCCAGCGGTCACCATGGTGGCCGCGTGGATCAAGGCCGAGATCGGGGTCGGGCCTTCCATCGAGTCAGGCAACCAGACGTGCAACGGGAACTGAGCCGACTTGCCCATGGCGCCGATGAAGAGGCAAATGCTGATGACCGTGACCAGCATCCAGCTGGTACCGGGCAGGGTCAGCGCGGCGAGCGCGTCGGTCTTGGCAAAGGCCTCTGTGTAGTTGAGCGTGCCGGCATAGGCGGCGATCAGGCCGATACCCAGGATGAAGCCGAAGTCACCGACACGGTTGACCAGAAAAGCCTTCATGTTGGCAAAAATGGCGGTGGGCTTGTTGAACCAGAAACCGATCAAGAGGTAAGACACCAGGCCCACGGCTTCCCAGCCGAAGAACAGCTGCAGCATGTTGTTACTCATCACCAGCATCAACATGGAAAAAGTGAACAAGGAGATGTAAGCAAAAAAGCGGTTGTAGCCCTCGTCTTCTTCCATGTAGCCGATGGTGTAGATGTGCACCATCAGCGAGACGAAGGTGACCACGCACATCATCATGGCGGTGAGGCCATCGACCAGAAAGCCGACTTCCATCTTCAGCCCGCCCACCACCATCCATGTGTAGAGCGTTTCATTGAAGCGCGCGCCGTCCAGGGCCACGCTCTTGAGCGTCATGGCCGAGATGATGAAGGCGACCAGCACACCCAGAATGGTCAGCGTGTGGCTCAGGCGGCGACCGATCCAGTTGCCGCCCAGGGAGGTGCCCAGAATACCGGCCAGCAAGGAACCAACCAGCGGTGCCATGGGCACGGCCAGCAAGGTGGATGCGTTGAGGGTTTGACTCATCTTGTGTTCTTGTTTCTACTCAAAAAAGCAGTGTGTTCGGGTCCGGGCTCAGCCCTTGAGCGTGTTGAGTTCGTCCACATTGATGCTGGCCTTGTTGCGGAACAGCAGCACCAGAATGGCCAGGCCGATCGCCGACTCGGCAGCGGCCACCGTCAGGATGAAGAAAACAAACACTTGCCCGGCCATGTCGTTGAGGTAATACGAAAAGGCCACAAAGTTCATGTTGACGGCCAGCAGCATCAGCTCGATGGCCATCAGCAGCACGATCAAATTCTTGCGGTTGAGAAAAATGCCGATGACGGACATGGCAAACAGCATGGCGCCCAGCGCCAGAAAGTGTCCCAGAGTGATCATGCTTTTTTCTCCTCGGCGGCCACGGGTTCCGGCTCGGGCGCGGCCAGGGTCGGGTTCATCTTGACCAGGCGCATGCGGTCGGCCGGTTTGACGCGAATTTGGTCAGACGCGTTGGTGTATTTGGAGTCCTTGCGCTGGCGCAGCGTCAGGGCAATGGCGGCAATGATGGCCACCAGCAAAATAACGGCAGCGACTTCCAGCGGGTACAGGTACTGCGAATACAGCAGCTTGCCCAACTCTTTGGTGTTGGACAGCTCCACAGCGGCCTGCCCCACCACGGCGGCGACTTTGGGCGGCTCGCCCAGACGAAAGCCGCCCAACAGAACAGCCGACATTTCGAGCGCGATCAGCGCGCCCGCGGCAGCAGCCAGAGGGAAATGCTGCCAGAAGCCCTTGCGCATACCGTCCAGGTTGATGTCCAGCATCATCACGACGAAGAGAAACAGCACCATGACAGCGCCCACATACACCAGCACCAGCGTGATCGCCAGAAACTCGGCCTGAAGCAGGATCCACAGCGCCGAAGCCTGAAAGAAAGCCAGCACCAGGTAGAGCGCAGCGTGCACCGGGTTGCGGGCGGTGATGACCTTGAAGGCGGCGACAAGCAGCACCGCGGCAAAGGCATAAAAAAGACCTGTTTTAGCGTCCATGTTGTTTTGAATTCTTTCGTGCGGTCAGCAAGAGGGTCGGCATCAGCAGATCTACGGAGTTAGCGGTACTTGGCGTCAGCCGCCTTGTTGGCTGCGATTTCGCTTTCATAGCGGTCACCGACCGCCAGCAGCATCTCTTTGGTGAAGTACAGGTCACCGCGTTTTTCACCGTGGTACTCGAGGATGTGAGTCTCGACAATCGAGTCCACCGGGCAGCTCTCTTCACAAAAGCCGCAGAAGATGCACTTGGTCAGGTCAATGTCATAACGCGAGGTGCGACGGCTGCCGTCTTCACGCACGTCCGATTCGATGGTGATGGCCATGGCCGGGCAAACCGCTTCGCACAGCTTGCAGGCAATGCAGCGCTCTTCGCCGTTGTCATAGCGACGCAGCGCATGCAGCCCCCGGAAACGCGGACTCATGGGCGTTTTTTCCTCAGGGAACTGAACGGTGACCTTGCGCTTGAACATGTACTTGCCAGTCAGGGCCATGCCCTTGAGCAGCTCAGTGAGCATGAAGCTCGATACAAAATCTTTAACTGAAGCAACTGCACTCATGATGATTTCCTGCACAAGGGAGTCGTAGAAGCGGCATTACTCAAACAGGGGCCGCGGAACCGGCTTTGCCGGGCCGCAGGCGCAGCGGCCCCCTCGGGGGGCAGCGTGTTACACAAAGTGAAAAGCGTGGGGGCCATGGTTACCAGATGCTGTAAGGCGTCTGCATCCAGGCGCCGACCACCACCAGCCAGACCAGCGTGACGGGAATGAAGATCTTCCAGCCCAAACGCATGATCTGGTCATAGCGAAAACGCGGGAAGGTGGCACGCACCCAGAGGAACATGGTGACCACCACAAAGGACTTGAGGCCCAGCCAGATCCAACCCGGCACCCAGTTGAACAGCGCCGAGTCAATGGGTGGCAACCAGCCGCCCAGGAACAGGATGACGCACAGCACTGACACCAGAATCATGTTGGCGTACTCGGCCAGGAAGAACATGGCGAAAGCCATGCCCGAGTACTCGACCATGTGGCCGGCCACGATTTCTGACTCGCCTTCGACCACGTCAAAAGGATGGCGGTTGGTTTCCGCCAAACCGGCAATAAAGTAAACGACAAAGATCGGCAGCAGCGGCAGCCAGTTCCAGGACAGGAAGTTCAGACCCCGGTCAGCGGCCATGCCGCGTGCCTGGCCCATGACGATGTCGGTCATGTTGAGGCTGGCCGACACCATGAGCACCACCACCAGGCAAAAGCCCATGGCGATCTCGTAGCTGACCATCTGCGCCGAAGCGCGCAAGGCACCCAGGAAAGCGTATTTGGAATTCGATGCCCAGCCGGCAATGATCACGCCATAAACCTCGAGCGAGGTGATGGCCATGAGGAACAGCAGGCCGGCGTTGATGTTGGCCAGCGCCACATCGGGGCCGAAAGGCACAACCGCCCAGGCCGCGAGCGCCGGCATGATGGTCATGATCGGGCCCAGCACGAACAAGCCCTTGCTGGCCGCCGTCGGCATGATGATTTCTTTGGTCAACAACTTCAGGGCGTCGGCAATCGGCTGTAGCAGACCGAAGGGCCCCACGCGGTTGGGACCCAGGCGGATCTGCGTGAAACCAATGGCTTTGCGCTCCCACAGCGTGAGGTACGCCACACAACCCATCAGGGGCAACAGCACCGCCACGATCTTGATCAGCGTCCAGAGCACCGGCCACACGGTGCCGGGCCACATGCCGCCCATGAGGCCTTGTCCGGCCAGGTACAAACTGTCGATCATGCGCTGACCTCTTGCTCTTGGAATGCGGCCGCATGACGGGCATCGGCTGTCAGTTGCAGCGCAGGTGCCCGGCGGACCAGGGAGTCGAGTTGGTAGATCGCGGCAACGGCCGGGCGGCCCGCAGGCACGCTGGCTGCCAGCGGCTGCGCCGTGGTGGCGTTGTCCAGTTTGCCGGCAGGCACCTGGCTGGTGCCATCGACCGCGGGGCCGAACACCTGGGCCAGCACCTCGGCCGAGGACTCGAAGTCAAAGCCCGGCAGGCCGAGCATGTTGCCCAGCACGCGCAGCACCTTCCAGGCTGGACGGGTCTCGCCCAGCGGTTTGACCACGGCGTGAAAGCTCTGCACGCGGCCTTCGGCATTGACAAAGGTACCGGGAGTTTCGGTGAACGGTGCAATCGGCAGCAGCACGTCCGAGAAGGCCATGTTGGCCTTGAAGGGGCTCAGCGTGACGACCATCTGTGTTTTGCTCAGGCCGGCAGCGGCGCGGGTACCGGCGGCAGAGTCGAACTCGGGTTCGTTGTTCAGCAGGAAGACGGCGTTCAACTGACCTTCGAGCATCTGGGCAGCGTTCAGGCCACCGGCTTGCGGCTTGGCACCTGCAAGCTGCGCGCCCACGGTATTGGCAGCTTCTGTGAGGTAACCGACGCTGGCGCCGGTTTGCGCAGCGATCCAGTTGGCCAGCGCCAGCAGGCTGCCGGCCTCGGCGTGGTGTGCAGCCGCATTGCCCAGCAAGACGGCTTTGCGCTCACCACCCAGCAGCGACTTGGCCATGGCCTGAGCCGCGGCGCTGGCCGTCTGGCTGATGCCCGCAGGCAGCGCAGTGCCGTTGGCCGCCGCAATGGCCGCAGCCAGATCAGCCAGTTGGCTGAACCAGCCGGAAGGCTCGGCCAGCAGCGTGTTGGCCACGGGCAGCGCCCAGGCGTCGGCGGAGGACAACTCGGTGCCGGAGACGATGACGTTGACCGCACAGCCTTTGCGGGTGGCCTGGCGAATGCGCTGGGCAAACAGCGGATGGTCTTTGCGCAGGTTGGAGCCGACGACGAGCACGCGCTGCAAGTCGGACAAGGAGGCGATCGACGTGCCGAGCCAGCGCACGGAAGCGGCAGGCGTGAATTCGGCGTTGCGCAGGCGGTAGTCAATGTTGTCGCTGCCCAGGGCGCGCATCAGCGCGCCGGCCAGGTACAGCTCTTCCACCGTGCAGTGCGGGCTGGCGAGGGTGCCGATGCCGGCTGCGCCGTGGTCGGACTTGACGAGCTTGAGGCCGTTGGCAACGTACTCGAGGGCGGTCTGCCAATCGACTGTTTGCCATTGGCCGCCCTGCTTGATCATGGGACTGGTCAGGCGCTCGCTGGTGTTGAGGGCTTCGTACGAGAAGCGATCGCGGTCAGCGATCCAGCATTCGTTGATGGCTTCGTTTTCCAGCGGCAGCACACGCATCACGGTGTTGCTCTTGACCTGAACAATCAGGTTGGTGCCGGTCGAGTCGTGCGGGCTGACCGACTTGCGGCGGGACAGCTCCCAGGTGCGGGCGCTGTAACGGAAGGGCTTGCTGGTGAGCGCGCCAACCGGGCAGATGTCGATCATGTTGCCCGAGAGTTCGGAGTCCACCGACATGCCGACAAAGGTTTCGATCTCAGCGTGCTCGCCGCGGTTGGACATGCCGAGTTCCATCACGCCGGCAACTTCTTGGCCGAAACGCACGCAGCGCGTGCAATGGATGCAGCGGCTCATCTCCTGCATGGAGATCAGCGGGCCGACGTCCTTGTGGAAGACAACGCGTTTTTCTTCTTCGTAGCGCGAGCTGCCGCCGCCATAGCCCACGGCGAGGTCTTGCAACTGGCATTCGCCGCCCTGGTCGCAGATCGGGCAGTCCAGCGGGTGGTTGATCAGCAGGAACTCCATCACGCCCTTCTGGGCTTTGATGGCTTTGTCATTCTTGGTGTGAACGATCATGCCCTGCGTCACCGGCGTGGCGCAGGCCGGCATGGGCTTGGGCGCCTTTTCGACATCGACCAGGCACATGCGGCAGTTGGCCGCGATGCTGAGTTTCTTGTGATAGCAGAAATGCGGAATGTAGGTGCCGGCTTTTTCAGCCGCGTGCATCACCGTGCTGCCTTCGAGCACTTCCACTGTCTGACCGTCGAGTTGAATTTCAACCATTGAGTTTGCTCTCGCTCTTGCTTGTTGCTTTGGCCGTGGGTGGTGTCAGGCGTCCACCGGGACCATGCAGGTCTTGTGGGTGATGTGATGCTCGAATTCGGCACGGAAATGTTTGATCATGGCGCGCACCGGCATGGCTGCGGCGTCGCCCAGCGCGCAGATGGTGCGGCCCTGGATGTTGTCGGACACCGAGTTCAGCATGTCGAGGTCGCTGGCGCGGCCCTGGCCGTGCTCGATGCGATCGACCATGCGCCACAACCAACCCGTGCCTTCGCGGCAAGGCGTGCACTGGCCGCAGCTCTCGTGCATGTAGAAGTAGGACAGGCGCAGCAGGCTTTTGACCATGCAGCGGGTTTCATCCATCACGATGACGGCGCCCGACCCCAGCATGGAGCCGGCCTTGGCGATCGAGTCGTAGTCCATGTTGGTGGCCATCATGATGTCGGCCGGCAGCACCGGCATCGACGAGCCGCCGGGGATCACGGCCTTGAGCTTGCGGCCGCCGCGCATGCCGCCAGCGAGTTCAAGCAGCGTGGCAAAAGGAGTGCCCAGCGGGATTTCGTAATTGCCCGGGCGCTCGACGTCACCGCTGATGGTGAAGATCTTGGTGCCGCCGTTGTTGGGCTTGCCGCATTCGAGGTAGGCCTGACCGCCGTTGCGGATGATCCAGGGGACGGCCGCGAAGGTCTCGGTGTTGTTGATGGTGGTCGGCTTGCCGTACAGACCGAAGCTGGCCGGGAAAGGCGGCTTGAAGCGCGGCTGGCCCTTTTTGCCCTCAAGCGATTCGAGCAGCGCGGTTTCTTCACCGCAGATGTAAGCGCCAAAACCATGCGTGGCATGCAACTGAAAACTGTAGCTGCTGCCCAAAATATTGTTGCCCAGCAGGCCGGCGGCACGGGCTTCTTCCAGGGCTTGTTCAAAGCGCTGGTAAGTGGCAAAAATTTCGCCGTGGATGTAGTTGTAACCGACCGGTATGCCCATGGCATAGGCGGCAATCGCCATGCCTTCAATGACCACGTGCGGGTTGTACTGCAGGATGTCGCGGTCTTTGGCAGTGCCCGGCTCGCCCTCGTCGGAGTTGCAGACCAGGTATTTTTGACCAGGGAACTGACGCGGCATGAAGCTCCACTTCAGACCCGTCGGGAAACCTGCGCCGCCACGACCTCGCAAGCTGCCGGCCTTGACCTCCGCAATCACCTGATCGGGCGTCATACCCTCACCGCCATCGGTACCCAGAATCTTGCGCAGCGCCTGGTAGCCCCCGCGGGCTTCGTAGTCTTTCAGACGCCAGTTGTTGCCGTCCAGACCCGCCATGATTTGCGGGTTGATGTGACGGCCATGGAAGGAGGTCTGCACGCCGGTGGCGGCAAACTGCGAGAGCACGCTGGAAGCTGTCGTCATGGTTACTTGGCCTCTGCGGATGTCAAACCGTCGATCAACTGATCGAGCTTGTCGTTGCTCATGAAGCTGCACATGTTCACGTCATTGACCAGCAGCACCGGTGCGTCGGCGCAAGCGCCCAGGCACTCGGACTGCTGCAGTGTGAACAGGCCATCGGCCGTGGTGCCGCCCATGGTGACACCGAGCTTTTGCTCCAGGTAAGCCAGCGCCTTGTTGCCTTGGCGCAGCTGGCACGGCAGGTTGGTGCAGACATTGAGCTTGAACTTGCCCACTGGATGCTGGTTGTACATGTTGTAGAAAGTCGTGACTTCATGCACGGCAATCGGCGCCATGCCCAGGTACGCTGCCACGGCTTTTTCGCTGTCGGCGCTGACAAAGCCCTGCTCGCGCTGGACGATGGTCAGGCAGGCCATAACGGCAGACTGCTTCTGGTCCGCCGGGTACTTGGCGACTTCGCGGTCAAAGAGCGCGAGCACTGTTTGAGAAAATTCAGCCAATTCGTATCTCCATCGCGCAAATGACGAGGTGGGAGGCGCCGCAGGCGCATCGGGGGGGGATCTTTTTCATCGGTCGATTTCGCCGAACACGATGTCCATCGTGCCAATGACAGCCACGGCGTCGGCAATCAT
>JBIKHR010000100.1:0-9032 GCA_044362035.1 Polaromonas sp.
TGTGATCCCCGAAGAAGCCATCGTCCCTCAGGGCGGCAAGCAGTTTGCCATCAAGTTGGTCAACGGCACCGAGCCCAACAGCCTCGTCACCCAGCGGGTCGAGGTCAAGATTGGCCTGCGCAGCCCGGGCAAGGTCGAAGTGCTTGAAGGCCTGACAGTTGGCGAGACCGTGGTGACCGCCGGTCAGCAGCGTTTGCAACGCGACGGCACGGCCGTGCGCGTGATGGACATGGCTGCGCCAGCGGCTCGCGCCGTTGCTTCGGCACCCACTGCCGCAGCGCCGGACACTGCTGCCGTTGCCGGCAAAGCGCCTGCCAAGGCAGACGCCAAGCCCACCGCAGCATCCGCAGGCAAGGCCGGCCCCGCCTTACCGCCGCTGGTCGGCCCAGACCCTTGCCTGGCCGGTGTCGATGAAGCCGCGCCCCGCGGCGGCCGTCCCGCAGCGCCTGGCCGCAAGCCTGTAGCTGACGGCGGCCCCGCAGCGCTGTCAGCCTTGCCACCCGCCTGATTTTTTCAGACCCTAGCCGGGACATCCGACCATGCAAATCGCCGAAATATCCATCCGCCGCCCGGTCTTCGCGACTGTGCTGTCACTGCTGATTGTGCTGATCGGCGCGGTCAGTTTCAACCGTCTCACTGTGCGCGAGTACCCCAAGATTGACGAGCCGGTGGTCACCGTCAGCGTGCGCTATCTGGGCGCCTCGGCCGAGGTGATCGAGTCGCAGGTCACCAAACCCCTTGAAGACTCGATTGCCGGGATTGACGGTGTGGATGTGATCACCTCGATCAGTCGCGCCGACCAGGGTCAGATCAGTGTGCGTTTCCGGCTTGAAAAAGATGCTGATTCAGCCGCTGCCGAAGTCCGCGACCGTACCTCGCGTGTGCGCAACCGTTTGCCACAAGCCATTGACGAGCCGGTCATTGCCAAGGTCGAGGCAGATGCTTTTCCGGTGATTCAGCTGGCCTTTTCCAGCGATTCGCTGACGCCGTTGCAAATCAATGACCTGGTCAACCGCATCGTCAAGCCGCGCCTGCAAACCGTCACCGGCGTGGCCGATGTGCGTATCTTTGGCGAGCGCAAGTACGCCATGCGCGTCTGGCTGGACACTGACCGGCTGGCCGGCTACAAACTCACCACGCAGGATGTGGAAGACGCCATCCGGCGCAATAACCTGGAGTTGCCTGCGGGCCGTATCGAGTCTCAGCAACGCGAATTCAGCGTCACCTCGCAGACCAGTCTGATCCGGCCCGGGCAGTTTGGCGATGTCGTCGTCAAGACCGTCAACGGATTTCCAGTCAAGATACGCGACGTGGCCCGCGTTCAGGAAGGGCCGGCCGATGAGCGCACCGCCGTTCGTCTGAATGGCCGCTCGGCCGTTGCTGTGGGCGTGATCCGTCAGGCTACCGCCAATCCGCTGGACTTGTCGCGAGGTGTGCGCGAGGCCATCCCCAAGCTCCAAGCTGATTTGCCCGGCGACATGCTGATCAATGTGGCCAACGACAACTCAGCTTTCATCGACCGATCCATCAAGAACGTGTACATCACCATTCTGGAGGCCGTGCTGCTGGTTGCGCTGGTGATCTTCTTTTTCCTGCGGACCCTGCGCGCTTCGATCATTCCCATCATCACTATTCCGGTCAGTCTGGTTGGCACCTTTGCCCTGATGTCGCTCGCCGGCTTTTCCATCAACACGCTGACTTTGCTGGCCTTGGTGCTGGCCATCGGTCTGGTGGTGGACGACGCCATCGTCATGCTGGAAAACATCTTCCGGCACATCGAGGAAGGCATGGATCCGTTTTCTGCCGGCATCAAGGGTGCCCGCGAAATCGGTTTTGCCATCATCACCATGACCGCCACGCTGGTGGCGGTGTATGCGCCACTGGCTTTCACGCCGGGGCGCACCGGCCGGCTGTTTGTGGAGTTTGCGCTGGCGCTGGCCGGCGCGGTGGTGGTCTCCGGCTTTGTGGCCTTGACCCTCACACCCATGATGTGCACGCAGTTTTTGCGTCACAACCCTAAGCCCAACTGGTTTGACCGGGGCATGGAACGCGTGTTGACCGCCGTGTCCAACGGTTATGGCAACGCCTTGCGCTGGATCGTCACGCGGCGTTACCAACCCGGACCAAGCGCCGGTGTGGCCGGGCGTCTGACCAGCTGGGTGCTGCAGGCGCGCTGGCTGGTGCTGATTGGCATGGGGCTGACCGCTGGTGCCATTGCGCTGATTTTGCCGACCATGAAGCAGGAACTCTCTCCAATGGAGGACCGCGGCGTGATTCTCGCCAACGTCAATGCACCCGACGGCTCCACCTTGGCCTACACCGACCGCTACGCCCGGGCCATGGAGAAGATGGGCGAACCCTTCAAGGAGTTTGACCGGATTTTTGTCAGTGCCGGCAACCCCACCGTGGCCCAGGCCACCATGATCTACCGGGCGGTTGATTGGGAAAACCGCACCCGTACCACCATGGAAATGGCGCGCGAGCTGCAGCCTAAGTTTGCTTCTCTGGCCGGCATCACGGCCTTTCCGATCACGCCGCCCTCGCTGGGCCAGGGCTTTCGCGAGCGCCCCATCAACTTCGTGATTCAGACTTCAGACAGCTACCAGAACCTCAATACCGCCGTGCGGCAGATGCTCGACGAGATCGCCAAGAACCCGGGCATCGTCTCGCCGGATGTGGACTTGCGCCTGAACAAGCCCGAGCTGCGTATTGACATCGATCGTGCGAAAGCCGCTGATCTGGGCGTGAATGTGGACGTGGTGGCCAGAGCCATCGAGACCCTGCTGGGCGGGCGCAACGTAACGCGCTACAAGCGCGACGCCGAACAATTCGATGTGATCGTGCAAACGCAGGCCAGCGGCCGCAACACGCCCGACGATATTGACCGCATTTACGTGCGCGGCCGCAACGACGCCATGATTCCCCTTGGTGCGCTGGTGAAAGTGCGTGAAAGCGTTTCGCCGCGTGAGCTCAACCACTTCGGTCAGCGCCGTTCGGCCACCATCACGGCCAATCTGGCGGGCGACTACTCGCTGGGCGAAGCCCTGAAGTTTCTGGACCAGACGGCTGCCAAGGTGCTCAAAAGTGGCTACACAACTGAGCTCAACGGCACCTCGCGCGAGTTCAAGAAGTCGCAGGGCGCCCTGGTCATCGTGTTCGTGTTGGCACTGGTCTTCATTTTCCTGGTGTTGTCGGCCCAGTTCGAGAGCTTCATTGACCCGCTGGTGATCATGCTGTCGGTGCCACTGTCGATGATCGGGGCGCTGCTCGCGCTCAAATGGAGCGGCGGATCGCTCAACGTGTATTCACAAATCGGACTGATCACGCTGGTCGGCCTGATCACCAAGCACGGCATTTTGATTGTCGAGTTCACCAACCAACTGCGCGGTCAGGGCATGTCCATGATCGATGCGGTCGTCAAGGCGGCCTCGCAGCGCCTGCGGCCCATCATGATGACCACCGGTGCTATGGTGCTGGGTGCCTTGCCGCTGGCGCTGGCCACGGGTGCCGGCGCCGAGTCGCGCATGCAAATCGGCTGGGTGATTGTGGGCGGCATGTCGCTGGGCACGGTGCTCACGGTGTTTGTGGTGCCCACTATGTACACGCTGTTTGCCCGCAAGAAGGTGCCAGGTGCCAGCAAGCGCGAAGCCCACGAACAACCTCTGGCCAGCGGCCATGGTCACGGAGAGCTTGTCGCCAAGTAAGAGTTCGACGCCGGAGTGGGCGGGCGGCGTCTAGATGACGCCGTCAAACATCATCACATCCACCAGGTCGCCCGCGGCCACATGGCCCTGGCCGTGGCGCAGCACGATGAGGCCATTGGCTTCGGCCATGGAACTGAGTACCCCCGAGCCCTGGTTGCCGGTGGTGCGCACCTGCAAAGACCCGTCTGCCGCATGGGACACCCAGCCGCGCTGGTACTCGGTGCGGCCCGCCTTTTTACGCAGTGGCTCCTGACTGTGCGCCTTGAGCAGTGGCGGGCTGTTGTCGGAGCAGCCCATCATTTGCAGCAGCGCCGGCCGGACAAAAGCCAGAAAGGTGACCATCACCGCGACCGGGTTGCCGGGCAGGCCGAACAGCATCGCGCCTGCGCCACCAGCGTCTGCGATGCGGCCTACCGCCATGGGCCGGCCAGGCCGCATGGCGATGCGCCAGAAAGCCACGTCGCCCAGTTTTTTCATCATGGCCTTGGTGTAGTCGGCCTCGCCTACGCTCACGCCGCCGCTGGTGATGATGGCGTCAGCCTGCGCCGCCGCCGATCTAAAGGCCGCCTCGAGAAGCACCGGGTCGTCTTTGACCACGCCCATGTCGATCACCTCGCAGCCCAGGCGCGTGAGCAAACCAAAGGCGGTGTAGCGGTTGCTGTCGTACACAGCGCCTTCGCGCGGCGGCTCGCCCAGCGAGAGTATTTCGTCACCGGTCGAAAAGTAAGCCACGCGCAGTGGCCGAAAGCAGGGCAGGGCGGGCAAACCCAGCGACGCGGCCAGGCCCAGTCGGGCCGGCGTGACCCTTTGGCCCCGGAGTAGGGCCGGGTGACCCAGTGTCACGTCTTCACCGCGCAGGCGGCGGTTATCGCCAGGTTGGAGCGTGCCGGGCGCAATGGAAATCAAACCGGTTTGGCCATCAACCAGGCTGACCATTTCCTGCGGAACCACAGTGTCCATGCCGGCCGGCATGATGGCGCCGGTCATGATCTTCACGCACTCACCGGCACCGGCCTGGCCTGCCCAGGCCTTGCCCGCCAGAGCGGTGCCCGCCACTTTGAGTTGCAAGGGCGCATCCTGGCGCAGCTGCCGGCCGTCAAAGGCATAGCCGTCCATGGCCGAGTTGTCATGCGGTGGCACATCCAACGGCGAGATCACATCCCGGGAAAGCACCTTGCCCAGCGCCTCAAAGAGCGGCAGCGCCCGCGACTCGGCAACCGGTGAAACCAGCCGCGACAGAAAGTCCAGCACCCCTTCGGCCGGCAGCGACTGCGGGTCGTAGCCTTCGAGCGACGCGGCGATTTGGGCGATGGTTTTCATGTGCGGTTGCCGGACGCGTGCAGCGCTGTCAGCGCGTTTCCAACTGGTGCAGTTCGGCCAGTGTGTTGGCGTTGAAAAAAGCCTTGGCGTCATCGCCCGGCAGGTCAAAGGCCACCAGCGATGTCTTGTGTTGCGACGTCCAGGCGTCGATCTTTCGGCCGCCGCCGTGCGTGAAGCGCACCACGCTTTCAAGCAGGTTTGAGCGCATCAGGCAAAACACCGGCTGAGGGCGCAACTGCCCGTCTTCCTCGCGGGCGGCAGCCATGGCGATGTCGGCGTTGTCGGCCTCCATCGCTTGTGCCAGCCGGGCCACCAGGTCGTGTGGAAACAGCGGTGTGTCGCAGGGCACGGTCAGCAAGTAAGGGGTTTCGCAGCGTTCAAGCGCCGTCAGAAAACCAGCCAGCGGGCCGGCAAAGTCGCCCAGGCTGGCCGCATCGGGCCAGACCGGCACGCCAAAGGATTCATAGGCCGCCAGATTGCGGTTGGCATTGATCAGGAGTTCGCCCACCTGCGGGCTCAGGCGCAGCTGCGTGTGCAGCGCCAGCGGCACGCCGTTGAAGTTTTGCAGACCTTTATCGACCCCACCCATGCGGGAGCCGCGGCCGCCGGCAAGGATCACGCCGGTGATGTCAGAGATATCGATCATGGAGGAGCAGTCAAAAGGCGGGGATGGATGCCTGCGCGTGCAGGGATGACGAAAAAAAACACGACAACTCAGCCACCGATGTAACTCATCTCAACGCGTTTTTGGCCTTCGCCGGGCGTTGTGTCGGGCGGCAGGGCGGCGCGCAGTTCGGAGTAGCGGTCTGTGCGGGTTTGCCAGATCTGCGCTACAGCGCCGGCGATCTGGGCGTCTGAAAATTCGCCGCGCAGCAGGGCGCGCAGGTCGTGGCCCTGGCTGGCAAAGAGGCATAAAAACAGCTTACCCTCGGTGGATAAACGGGCGCGGTTGCAGTCGCCGCAAAAGGCATGCGTCACGCTGCTGATCACGCCGACTTCGCCCGCGCCGTCGGTGTAGCGCCAGCGCTCGGCGGTCTCGCCGGGGTAATTCGGGTCGATGGCTGAAAGCGGAAATTCGGCCTGCAGGCGCTCGATGACCTGCGCCGATGGCAGCACCTCGTCCATGCGCCAGCCGTTGGTGGCGCCCACGTCCATGTACTCGATGAAGCGCAGCACCACGCCCGAGTTGCGGAAGTGGCGCGCCATGGGCAGGATTTCGGCATCGTTGGTGCCGCGTTTGACGACCATGTTGACCTTGATGGGCGCCAGGCCCACGCGCTGCGCCTCTTCAATGCCCTTGAGCACATCGGCCACTGGAAAGTCCACATCATTCATGCGCCTGAACACTGCGTCATCCAGCCCGTCCAGGCTGACGGTCACGCGTTGCAGGCCGGCGTCCTTCAGATTTTGGGCTTTTTTGGCCAGCAGCGATGCGTTAGTGGTCAGTGTGATGTCCAGTGGCTGACCGCTGGGCGTCTGGAGCTTGGCCAACATGCCGATCAGCACTTCCAGGTGCTTGCGCAGCAGCGGCTCGCCACCGGTCAGGCGGATTTTTTCGACGCCGTGGGCCACAAACACCTTGGCCAGGCGGGTGATTTCTTCAAAGCTCAGCAGCGAGCTTTGCGGCAAAAACGCGTAGTCCTTGTCAAACACCTCGCGCGGCATGCAGTAGCTGCACCGAAAATTGCAGCGGTCGGTCACGCTGATGCGAAGGTCACGCAGCGGCCTGGCCAGCGTATCGGCCAGCAAGCCGTTGGGCGCCACCAGGCGTTCGGGCACCTGCGGCATGCGGCTGGCGTAGCGGATGTCCGCGAGGGGAATGATTTTTTCTGTCATGTGTGGGCCAAGTGCCTGAATTTACCCCAATCAGGCTCAGGCGCAGCGGGCGCCATCGACCTCGATGCAGACGCCGCTGATGAAAGCCGCCTCATCGCTGGCCAGGTAGAGCGCGGCATTGGCCACGTCCAGGGCTGTCGAAAAGCGGCCCAGCGGGATGCTGGACAGAAAGCGCGCGCGGCGGATTTCACCCTCAGCGCCTTCCATGCTGCCGCCGGCAAACTCGGCCGACAGGCCGGTGTCGGGGTTGAAAACAGGGTTGATGCAGTTGACGCGAATCTGGTCCGGCCCGAGCTCGGCGGCGAGCGACTTGCTGGTGATGATGACCGCGCCCTTGGAGCCGTTGTACCAGGTGAGACCCGGGCGCGGACGCACGCCGGCTGTTGATGCGATGTTGATGAAGCTGCCGCCGCCCTGCGCGCGAAACAGCGGCACGGCGTGCACGGTGGAGAGAAAAATACTCTTCATGTTGACGGCATAGCAGCGGTCAAAATCGACTTCGCTGACCTCGAGTGCAGGCTGGTTGCGGTGCGTCCAGCCGGCGTTGTTGACCATCACGTCGAGCCGGCCGTATTGCGCGACGGCATGTGCCACCAGCGCTTTTACCTGCTCGCTTTGCGTCACATCAGCTACAAAAAAAGAAGCCTGCCCGCCGGCGCGCGCGATGCTGTCCACCACCCGCTGGCCCTGACTGGCGTTGATGTCGTTGACCACCACCCTGGCGCCTTCTTGCGCCAGCCGCAGGGCAATGCCTTCGCCGATGCCACCGCCGGCCCCTGTAACGATGATGGATTTGTTGAGCAGCCGCATGGGTGTGTCCTGGGTTCAAAATGAAAATTTAAAAAAGCGTTCAGGGCCGGCTGGCCTCAGTCGTGTTTGAAGGCCACGGTCTTGAGGGTGGTGAAACCGTGCAGCGCTTCAAAGCCTTTTTCGCGGCCATAGCCGGATGATTTAACGCCGCCAAAGGGTAACTCGACGCCGCCGCCGGCACCGTAATTGTTGATAAAGACCTGGCCGCTGCGGATGCGCCTGGCCATGCGGAACTGCCGCCCGCCGTCGCGCGTCCAGACGCCGGCCACCAGGCCAAAGGGGGTGGCGTTGGCCATATCGACGGCTTCGTCTTCACCCTTGAAGCGCATGGCACACAGCACCGGCCCGAAAATTTCCTGCTGCGCCAGCCGGTGCATCACCGGCACATCACGCAGCAGCGTGGGTGCCTGGTAAAAACCGCCTTCAGGTGCCTCGTCAACGACCCGGCCTTGCGCCACCACCGGGATGCCGGCCACCTGCGCATCGCTCAGAAAATCCCACACGCGCTGCTGCTGGCTCTGGCGAATGAGCGGCCCCAAGTCCAGGTCCATGGCGGCCGGGCCCACCCGCAGGCGTGCAAAGGCCGCGCCCAGGCGTTCTAGCAGCGGCTCGTAAATGCTTTCTTCGACCAGCAGGCGCGAGCCGGCCGAACACGTTTGGCCGGCGTTTTGCACGATGGCATTGACAAAGATCGGCAGCGCCGCGTCCAGGTCAGCGTCCGCAAAGACGACTTGCGGACTTTTGCCACCCAGCTCCAGCGTCACCGGGCAATGCCGCTCGGCCGCAACCTGCTGGATGAGTGTGCCGACGTGGGGGCTGCCGGTGAAGCTGATGTGATCGATGCCGGGATGCCGGGCCAGCGCATCGCCGACCTCATGACCATAACCCGTGACGATATTGATCGCACCCGGTGGAAAGCCGACTTCGGCGGCCAACTCGGCTACGCGCAGCACCGACAGGCAGGCGTCTTCGGCCGGTTTGACCACGCAGACATTGCCGGCGGCCAGTGCGCCGCCAACGCTGCGGCCAAAAATCTGCATCGGGTAGTTCCACGGAATGATGTGGCCAGTTACCCCATGCGGCTCGCGCCAGGTCAACACGCTGTAGCCGTTCTGGTAGGGAATTGTTTCGCCGTGCAACTTGTCGCAGGCCCCTGCGTAAAACTCAAAGTAACGTGCCAGTGCATGGGCATCTGCGCGAGCCTGCTGGGTCGGTTTGCCGCAGTCGCGTTGCTCGATGGCGGCCAGTTCTTCGGCTTGCTCGGTGATCTTGCGTGACAACTGCATCAGCAGGCGGCCGCGCTCGGCGGCACTCAGCTGGCGCCAGTGACGCTGCAGGCCGTCTTGCGCGGCGCGCACAGCG
>JBIKHR010000222.1:0-5330 GCA_044362035.1 Polaromonas sp.
CGGCGCTGTGGTGCATGGCGCCCAGGGCGGCGTCAAACACCATGTGTTCGTAGACCTCGTCGCTGATGAGCAGCACGTCGGTGGGCGCCAGCAGGGTTTGCAGGCGCAGCATTTCGGCTTCGGTCCACACGGTGGCGCTGGGGTTGTGCGGCGTGTTGATGATGATGGCGCGGGTTTTGGGGCTGAGCGCGGCGGCGATCTTGTCAAAGTCAGGGCGGAAAGTGCCGGGCGTGAGCGGTACGCGCACGACAGTGCCGCCGGCCAGCTCGATGTTGGGCACATAGCTGTCGTAGCAGGGCTCGAGCACGATCACTTCGTCGCCCGGGTGAACAATGCCCAAGATGATGGTGATGATGGCCTGCGTAGCGCCGGCAGTGACGGTGATTTCAGTGGCCGGGTTGTAGCTGCGGCCGTGCAGGGTTTCAATTTTGGCGGCGATGGCTTCGCGCAGCACGGGCACGCCGGTCATGGGCGGGTATTGGTTGAGGCCGCGCTGCATGGCGTCGGTCACGGCGTTGACCAGGGCGGGGTCGCATTCAAAGTCTGGAAAGCCCTGACCCAGGTTGACGGCGTTCTTTTCTGTGGCCAGCGCCGACATGACGGTGAAAATGGTGGTGCCGACATTCGGCAGGCGGCTTTGCAGGGCGGGGGTGTGCTGGCGCACGGGGGTCAGGGTGGGGCTCATGGTTTTTAAACTTCGTAGTCGTTGATTCGGCCAGTCATGGCCTTGGTGATGAGATCACGGGTCAGCTTGTCACTCACCAGCTCGGCAAATTTATAAACGAAATTGCGCAGGTAGGCGCTGCGCTTGAAAGCGACACGCGCCACGTTCATGCCAAACAGCGGTGCGGCCGGCACGGTCACCAGGTCGCCGTTGGTGCCGTCGTTTTGCATGGCCATCTCGGCGACGATGCCCACGCCCAGGCCCAGGCGCACATAGGTTTTGATGACGTCCGAGTCAATGGCTTCAAGCGCGATGCGCGGCTGCAGGTGCTTGGCGGCAAAGGCTTCGTCGATGCGGGTGCGGCCGGTGAAAGACGGGTGGTAGGTAATCAGCGGCTGCTCGGCGAGCATTTCAAGCGTGATGTCCGGCTGGCGGGCCAGCGGATGGTCGGCCGGCATGACCAGCATATGCTGCCATTCGTAGCAGGGCAAGGTGACCAGTTCGTCGTAGCGGGCCAGGGATTCGGTGGCAATGCCAATCTCAGCAACTTCGTCGATCAGCATGCGGGCGACCTGGTCGGGCGAGCCCTGGTGCAGGCTGACGTTGACCTTGGGAAAAGCCTCGCGCAGGCGCGCCACCGGTTGCGGCAGCACGTAGCGGGCTTGCGTGTGGGTGGTGGCAATCGACAGGGTGCCGCTGTCCTGGGCGGAGTATTGCTCGCCAATGCGCTTGAGGTTGCCGACCTCGCGCATGATCATTTCGATGCTTTTGAGCACGTGCTGGCCGGGCTCTGTCACGCGTTTGAGGCGTTTGCCGTGGCGCGCAAAAATCTCCACGCCCAGTTCTTCTTCCAACTCGATGATGGCCTTGGACACCCCCGGCTGCGAGGTGTGCAGGGCGCGGGCGGTCTCGGTCAAGTTGAGGTTGCGGCGCACGGCCTCTTGCACAAAGCGAAACTGGTGAAGGTTCATATCAAATAGCCACTAATTTAGTGATTCATTATGACATTTAAGCGCTAAGCAGCAGGCGCGCCGCCTCTGCAAAGGCCGGCGGCCTCAAGCCAGCGCGATGCTGGCCAGTAGCGAGGTGAGTTGCGGGGATTCGCCAGCGGCGGGCAGCAGTTCGAGCCGCACTTCCGGGTGCCGGGTACGAATCTCTTCCATGATCAGCGGCAGGTCTTCGCGGGCATGTTTGCCCACGCCTAAAAACAAGGGGAATACGCGCACATGCCTGGCACCGGCGGCGATGAAGGCGGCGGCGGCTTCAGGCAGGCTGGGCTGGCACAGTTCCAGGTAGGCACAGGCCACGGGCACGTGCTCGTCGAGCGCTTGTATCTCGAGGGCCACCGCTTCGATGGGCAGACGCCAGAGCGGGTCTCTGGAGCCGTGGGCAAAAAGAATGATGGCGGGTTTCATGGGGGACCAGGTTTAAAAAATCAGCGCCGCAGCACGAGCCAGCCGAAGGCGGTCAGGGAAACACTGGTGTAAAGCATGCCCGGTGCCGCCGCCGCCAGCCAGGGCTGCCAGTTTTGCAAGTTGCCGATGTAGCCGAACACGTTGTTGAGCAGAAAAAAGCTGATGCCGATCATCACGCCGCTGAAGACATAGGTGGCAATACCGCCTGAGCGAAAGTGCAGGTAGGCAAAAGGCAGCGAGAGCATCACCATCACCAGGCAGCTGAGCGGGTAAAACACCTTGCGCCAGAACTCGATCTCAAAGCGTTGTGCCGACTGCCCGTTGGCCTTGAGGTGCTGAACATAATTAAAAAGGTCAATCGTGGCCATGCGGTCCGGGTTGAGCAGCGCCACCGAAACCATTTCAGCGCTGATCTCGGTCGGCCAGCGAAAGACCTCGGCCCGGGTCCGCGTCACGTTGGCGGACTCCTGCGCCCGGTTCAGGCCGTCGGTGCTGGGGCGAACCTGAAAGTCGGTGCGCTCCACTTTGCTCAGCGACCAGGACGCGTCTTGCGCAAATTGCGCTGCGGCAGCCTCGGTGGTGGAAACCAGCAGGCCCTTGTTGTCAAACTCAAAAATGCGTATGCCCTGCATTTCGTTGTCCGCCGACAGCGCCCGGACATTGACCACATAGTTGTTGTAGGGTTGCTTTTCTTTGAGCCAGGCACCGGTTTGCCCGATGGTGATGCGTCCTTGGTACTTGGCCTTGAGCAACTGTGCGCCGCGGTCTGCCACTGGCGCCAGGTAATCACCTACCGCAAAGCTCAGCACGACAAAAACACTGCCCAGGCTCAGTAGCAGCTTGAGCGCCCGCCACGGGTCCAGGCCGCTGGTGCGCAAAATGGTGAACTCGGAGCTTTGCGCCATGCGGGCCATCACCAGAATGGTGCCGATCAGCACGGAGATCGGCATCAGCTCGTACAGATGGTTGGGCAGGCGCAGGCCCACATAAAGCAACGAATGGCGCAGCAAGTAGACATGTTCAGCGCCGCCAAACAGGGACTTCTGGCCCACATGCTGCAGGTCATCGATCAAATCAAACAAAGAAAAAAGCGCCAGAAAACCCAGCGCCACAAGGGCAATGGAGACGACGACTTCGGTGTAAATGAGCTTGCGTATGCTTTTCATGGCTGCACAAGCGCCTTGTTTTGAGCCGGTAGGCGGGCCGGGGTACGGCGCGGCAACAGGTCACGCAGCGTCCAGTTCAGGTTGCGCTTGGTCAGCCAAGCCAGGCTGGCAATCAGCACGCTGCCATGCATCACCAGCAGCAAAGTGCCAAAACCTACGCGGCCGCTGGACACCCAGCTTTGTCCCAGGCTCAGCAGATTGCTGTAGACCACAAAAGTCAACAGCACAAAGATCAGGTTGCTGCTGCGGCCGGCGCGCGGATTGACGGATGCCAGCGCCAGCGCCATCACCACAAAGTTGATGGCACCCAGCACCAGGCCCACCCGCCAGGACAGCTCGCCCTGATGGCTTTTGTTGTTGGACTTGATGAGGTTGCGGGTTGATATGGCGCGAACTTCTACGGCATCGGGTCCCAGGTCGCCGCTCTTGTTCATGCTGATGCCGTACTCTTCAAAGTTACTGATCTTGAGCTCGGACTGACCCACCGTGTTTTCAAGTCGCTGGCCATTTTGCAAGATCAGCATCTGCTGGCCATTGGTGTTCTGGACGTAGCCGGATTGGGCTGTCGTGACGGCGTTTTTGGACTTGTCAGTCGAGGCGATGAAGATGTTGTTACTGCCGGTGCGCCCCTCAGAGGCGCTGTCAATGAAAAAGACCCGGTTGCCGCCCGATGACTCCTGAAACTGCCCGGGGGCAATTCGGTCCAAGTCGCTGCGCTGCTCAAAGCGCTGTTTCATTTCGGAGGTTTGCTGGTTTGACCAGGGCCACACAAACAGGGACGACAAGGCAATCAGCAGCAGCACCGGCCAGGAAAAGCGGAGCAAGGGCCGCAAAAATGCAGTCAGCCCGTGCCCGCAGGCAAACCAGACCACCATTTCGCTGTCCCGGTACATGCGGGACAAGGTGCTCACCATGGCAATGAAAAGTGACAGGGTCAGGATGGTCGGCAGCCGGCCCAGGGCGGCATAAGCCATGATCAGCATGATGTCTTGCGGGCTGATGGAGCCCCGGGCGGCCTGACCCAGGGTGCGAATCAGCACGATGGTCATGATGATCGTGATCAGGACCACCAGCGTAGCGCCGAAACTGCGCGCCAGCTCTTTGCGCATCGAAGATTGGAATAACATGGAGCGACTATCTGCTTTTTACGGAACTGACCAAGCTTCAATTATGGACTTCGAACTCAAGACCCTGAACCGCGCGCGTCTCTGCGCTGAAAAATGTGACGCTTTGGTGCTGTTGGTGCCTCAGGATTGCGCCCCCGGCAATGACGCGCTGTCCAAGCTGATGACGTCCGCCATCCGCGCCGGAGACTTTGAGCCCAAGTCCGGCAAATTGCTGCAGGCCTACCGCTCAGCCGGCCTGACGGCTACCCGCGTGTTGCTGGTGGGCGTGGGCGAAGGCACACCTAAAAATGTCCGCGCAGGCGTGACCGCAGCCATGGCGGCGCTGAAGGGCGGCAAAGCCCTGCGTCTGGTGCTCAGCCTGAGCCTGCTCAAAGACGCTGGCGCAGCGCAGATGCAAGCTGCGCTGCTGGCCGCCGCAGACGCCGCTTATCAATATAAAGCTACCAAGTCCAAGGCCCCTGTCAAGCATTTCCAGCGGGCTGTGATTGCCGTGGCCGATGCAACGGCAGCCAAAGCCGGCTTTGCCAAAGCCTGCGGTCTGGCCGAGGGTATGTCGCTGGCGCGCGAGTGGGGCAACCGCCCGGCCAACCACGCCACGCCTGTCATGCTGGCTGGTGCCGCGCGCGAGCTGGCCAAGTTGCCTCGCATCAAAGCCGACATCCTCGGCCCCCGCGAAGTCGCCAAACTGGGCATGGGCTCGTTCATCGCGGTGGCACGTGGCTCTGAAGAGCCGCTGCGCTTTATCGTGCTGCGCTACGACGGTGCGCCCAAGACCGAGGCCCCTGTGGTGCTGGTGGGTAAGGGCATCACCTTTGACACGGGCGGCATTTCCATCAAGCCAGCGCCCGAAATGGACGAGATGAAATTCGACATGTGCGGCGCAGCCAGCGTGCTGGGCACCTTCCGCGCACTGGCAGCCTTGCAGCCGGCCATGAATGTGGTGGGCCTGATACCGGCC
>JBIKHR010000298.1:0-3689 GCA_044362035.1 Polaromonas sp.
TGTCGAGCATGAGCGGGCAGACCATCGAGATTCTCAACACCGACGCTGAAGGCCGGCTGGTCTTGTGCGACGCACTGACTTACGCCGAGCGCTTCAAGCCGCGTGCCGTGGTGGACATTGCCACCCTGACAGGTGCCTGCGTGGTGGCCCTGGGCAACGTGCGCTCTGGTATGTTTTCGGCCGACGATGTGCTGGCCCAGTCGCTGCTGGACGCCGGCGAGCGCTCGCTCGATCTGTGCTGGCGCATGCCGCTGGACGACGAATACGCAGATGGTCTGAAAAGCAATTTTGCCGATGTGGCCAACGTGGCAGGTCGCGCCGGCGGCGCGGTCACCGCCGCCAAGTTTTTGCAGCGCTTTGCGGGCAAGTTTGCCTGGGCGCACCTGGACATTGCCGGAACAGCCTGGAAGGGCGGCGGCGCCAAGGGCTCCACTGGCCGGCCCGTGCCTTTGCTGGTCGAGTACCTGCTGGCCCAAGTCGCCCAAGTGGCACCCGCCAAAGCAGCCCGCAAAAAGGCCGTGAAAACCAGCGCCAAAACCGCCCGCGCATGACAGAGGTTGAGTTTCACTACAACGTCAGCGACAAACTCATCTACAGCTGCCGCTTGTTGCGCAAAGCCCGCGCAGGGGGCGCCCGATTGCTGGTAACGGGCGAGCCCGTCATGCTGGCGCAACTTGACCAGATGCTCTGGACGTTCTCTGGCACTGAGTTTTTGCCGCATTGCCGCAGCGACGCAGCGCCGGCCACCCTGGCGCTGACGCCCATCGTGCTGGCCAGCTCGGCGCTGGACCCGGCCCTGGAAGGTCAGGCGTATGGCGTGCTGGTTAATCTGGGGCAGAGCGTTCCGCATGGGTTCGAGCGTTTTGAGCGCTTTATTGAAGTGGTTGCAAGCGCGCCTGACGATCGCCAGGCCGGGCGCGATCGCTGGAATCACTATAAAGAGCGTGGTTATGCCCTCAAACGCCATGACCTGACGCCCACTTGAAACTGGTTATATTTACGGCACTGGGGCCGGTGCCAATGGCACGGGCTCGGAAATTGCGATATCTTCCATGGGTTGAGGCCAAAAGGCCTCACAACCTTGTCATCAATCTAAACGGAGTGAACATGAAACTGAAACTTACCGCGCTCGCCGCCCTGACCTTGGTTGCTGGCATGGCCTCTGCCCAAGAGACCCAAGTCGTCAAAATCGGCCACGTCGCTCCTGTGTCCGGCGCACAAGCCCACTACGGTAAAGACAACGAAAACGGCGCTCGCATGGCCATTGAAGACCTCAATGCCCAGAATATCGTGATCGCCGGCAAGAAAATCAAATTCGAAATTGTGGCAGAAGACGATGCGGCTGATCCAAAACAGGGCACCGCTGCCGCACAAAAACTGTGCGACTCCAAAGTCGCTGGCGTGGTGGGTCACCTCAATTCCGGCACCACCATTCCTGCATCCAAGGTTTACAACGACTGCGGTATCCCTCATGTGACGGGCGCGGCCACCAACCCCAACCTGACCAAGCCTGGCTACAAAACCACTTACCGCATCATCGCCAATGACAACGCGCTGGGCGCCGGCCTGGCTTTCTACGCTGCTGAGAAGCTCAAGCTGAAAAAAGTCGCCATCATTGATGACCGTACCGCTTACGGCCAGGGCGTTGCTGAAGTCTTCAAAAAGACCGCCCAGCAAAAAGGAATGCAGATCGTGGACGAGCAGTTCACCACCGACAAAGCCACTGACTTCATGGCCATCCTGACCGCCATCAAGGCCAAAGCACCTGACGCTGTGTTCTACGGCGGCATGGACCCCCAAGCCGGTCCCATGCTGCGCCAGATGGAACAACTCGGCATGGCCAACGTCAAGTACTTCGGTGGTGACGGCATCTGCACATCCGAGATCGCCAAACTGGCCGCTGGCGCCAAGACCCTGGCCAATGTGATCTGCGCTGAAGGCGGCGCTTCGCTTGCCAAAATGCCTGGTGGTGATGCCTGGAAAAAGCGTTACGACGCCAAGTACCCTAACCAGTTCCAGGTTTACAGCCCGTACACCTACGACGCGACTTTCGTTCTGGTTGACGCCATGAAACGCGCCAAGTCCACCGACCCCAAGGTTTACACCCCTGAGTTGCTCAAAACCAATTTCAAAGGCGTGACCACCACCATCGCTTTTGAAGCCAACGGTGAATTGAAGAACCCATCCATCACCCTGTACCAGTACAAGGACGGCAAGAAGTCAGCCCTGAACTGATCTTCATGGCCCTTTGAAAAAGCCACCTCCGGGTGGTTTTTTTTTGGCTGCTGCAGTGCTACTATGAAAGTGGGTATTCAAAAAACTCGAAATCCATCCAGACTGCGCAAATCATGAGCTCAACATTCGTCTTGTTCATCTTGTTTTTCATGCTGATTTGCGTGGTGCTTTTTTATGTTTTCACGCAGCAAAGTCTGAACGACATTTCCAGCCGTCTTAATCGCTTGCAGCCCGCCGCGCCTGTGGCACGCACACCCGATGTGATACGCCGCGAACGGGCTTATTCGCATGATCAGCTTGTGTTGCTCGAAGCCGAACTCAGCACCACCGGCCGTGAAGACCTGACTGAAGGCGAGGTTCAGGACATCGACAAGGCCCGAAAGAAAATCAAGACCTGCGTGGACGAACTCAAGGCCAGTGGTGACTGGATTGGTTTACCCTTTGATTTTGAGTGGACCGAAATCCTGGACCGCCTGCCGCAAGTCAACACGCTTTACCGCAAAGCCATTACGGAGCAGACTGAAGGTGCACAAAACCCGCAGATTGCAGCCCCGGCCCCGGTCGCGGCACCTGCACCCGCACCCGTACCACAGTCCCGTCTGTCCAGCCCGCGGCGCTGAGGTCACATCTGAGCCACACGGTTGCCGCTGCGCTGCCGTCTGTTTGCCATTAATTTTCCATGAACCGGGTTTCTTCCTCGCCGCTGACGCTGGTGGTACTGGCTGCTGGCTGGGGACAGCGCTTTGGCGGGATGAAACAAATGGCGCGCGTGGGGCCAGCCGGCCAATATTTGCTGGACTACGCCATGTACGATGCGGCCCGCGCCGGCTTTGATCGGGTGGTCTTTGTCTTGCGCGAAAACATACGGCGTGATTTTGAGCAAGACTTTATCCGCCCCCTGCGTACGCACTTGCTGCTTGATCATGTGCTGCAAGGTCTCGATGATTTGCCAACGGGCTTTACCTTGCCGCCTGGTCGCACCAAACCCTGGGGTACCTTGCATGCGCTGTGGTCGGCCCGGCATGCGGTAAAGCATCCCTTTGCGCTGATCAACGCTGATGACTTTTACGGCGCGCCGGCATTTCAGGCCGTGGCTGATTTTTTGCGTAGCGCTCCAGTTGCCGCGAAGGGCCAACTGCAAGGCTGCATGGCGGGCTATGACATGTCGCGCACGCTGACTGAACACGGTGGTGTCAACCGCGGCCTGTGCGACATTCAGGGCGGCTTGCTGCGCACGGTGCGGGAGTACACACAGATTGCACGGGATGCGCAAGGCGTCATCCGGGGATTGAACCCGGATGGTGAACCCGAGGTGTTGAGCCCGCATGCCTGTGTGTCCATGAATTTATGGGCCTGGAACAGCGACATCTTTGCCAGTGTTGAAGCGTATCTGAACCGCTTTTTCAGCACCCGCATGGGCGACCCTCTGGCCGAGGCCTATGTCCCCAGTTGGT
>JBIKHR010000365.1:0-2697 GCA_044362035.1 Polaromonas sp.
AAGGCAAGCCCCTGGCCGAGGCGCGCATGGAAATTATGGCGGGCGCTGACACCATTGACTGGTTTGCCGAAGAAGGCCGGCGCGCTTATGGCCGCGTGATTCCGGCGCGGCAGCACGACGTCTACCAACTGGTGATCAAGGAGCCCGTGGGCCCTGTGGCGGCCTTCACCCCGTGGAACTTTCCCATCAACCAGATTGTGCGCAAGCTGTCCTCGGCACTTGCTGCGGGCTGCTCCATCATCGTCAAGGCCCCTGAAGAAACCCCGGCATCTCCGGCCGAGCTGATTCGCGCTTTTATTGACGCGGGCGTGCCTGCGGGCGTGGTCAACTTGGTCTATGGTGACCCGGCGCATATCTCGTCCTACCTGATCGCGCATCCGGCCATTCGCAAGATTTCGTTCACCGGCTCCACCCCCGTGGGCAAGCAACTCGCCGCCATGGCCGGCCTGCACATGAAGCGCATGACCATGGAATTGGGTGGTCACGCACCGGTGGTTATTTTTGACGACGCCGACGTGGCCCTGGCCGCTAAGACCATGGTGGCCAGCAAGTTCCGCAACGCCGGTCAGGTCTGCGTGTCGCCCACGCGCTTTTTGGTGCAAGAGGGCGTCTTCAAAGACTTCGTTGAGCAGTTCGTGATGCATGCCGAAAAGCTGCAAGTCGGCAGCGGTCTTGAGGCGACAACGACCATGGGGCCGCTGGCCAATCCACGCCGGATGTCGGCGATGCAAAATTTGGTCGAGGACTCGCAGCAACACCATGCGCACATCAAGACCGGCGGCAAACGCTTGGGCAGCAGCGGCAATTTCTGGGCGCCCACGGTGATTACCGAGCTGTCGACCACGGCGCGCGCCATGACCGAAGAGCCTTTTGGTCCCATGGCCCTGATCAACCCCTTTGCCAGCTTTGAGGACGCGGTGCGCGAAGCCAACCGACTGCCCTTTGGCCTGGCCGCGTACGCGTGGACCCGTTCAGCGCGCACGGCGCAGCAGATTGCAGCATCGATTGAGACCGGCATGATCACCATCAACCATCTCGGGCTGGGCATGCCCGAGACGCCGTTTGGCGGCGTCAAAGACTCAGGCTATGGCTCCGAGGGCGGCACTGAAGCCCTTGAGGCGTATATGAATCCGAAGTTTGTGTCGCAGGCGGGTTTGCTTTAAGCCGCAGGTGATGCGTGGATTAGTGGCAGCGCCGCTGATCCAGATCCCTACTTCTTGGTGGCGCCAGGCAAGTCTGGCTGCGCTGCCTCCACAAACGGAAAGCGCGCCCGCGCCTTGACGCTGGTCGGGCCAGCCGTTCCTGAGCCGCGGATGAAGCGCTGGCTCTCATCCACAAAGGGCTGGTAAGCCCAGTTGGGCGTTTTGCTGGCGCCGCTGGCCACCTCTGCCAGAAACAGGCGCTCGCGCTGGCTGGCCAGAATGCGCGCGTGCACTTCGGCCGGTTCCCAGTCCTGCACCAGTCGGGCGTGCAGGCGCTGCTCGTTTTCCGCATGCGCCGCTTGGCCGGCCAGATTGGTGAGTTCGTCGGGGTCTTCGGCCAGGTTAAAAAGCATGGGCGCCAGGCCGTGGGTGAAGATGTATTTCCACGGCCCCTGGCGTACCATGCGCGAAGCTGCGCAGACGCCTTCCGAGCTGTATTCAGATACCACGCAGCGTTCTGCGCCTTGCTCGGCGCCGGTGAGCAAGGGCAGCAGGCTGCTGCCGTGCAGCGGGCCGACGGGTTCGGGCGGCTGGCCGTTGCTGGCCAGGTCCATGAAGGTAGGCAACAAATCCACCAGCGAGACGTGCGCGGCCACGCGCGCGGGCGCAAAGCGCTTAGGCATGGACACGATGAGCGGCACGCGCACGGAGGACTCGTAAAAGCTTTGCTTGAACCACATGCCGCGCTCGCCCAGCATCTCGCCGTGGTCGCCGCAGAACACCACCACGGTGTTGTCGTCCAGGCCGGTTTCTTTCAGCACATCCAGAATGCGGCCGATTTTTTCGTCCACGTAACTGACCATGCCGTAATAGGCGTGGCGGGCGCGGCGCACCTGTTCAGGCGAGACGCTGTAGATGTCTTGCGCGTGGGCCACGTGCAGCCATTGGCTGTGCTCGTCCTGGTCTTCAAAGGCAATAGGCGGCACGCGTGGCGAGTCGATGTCCTCGTCGCGGTACAAGTCCCAGTGGCGCTGCGGTGCCACAAAAGGCGGGTGCGGGTGGGTGTAAGAGACGGTCAGGAAAAAAGGCTTGTCTTGCGGCGCGCGCGCCAGGTCGTAGAGGCATTGCGCGCCCTTGTATTCGACCTCGTCATCGTAGTCGATCTGCATGCTGCGCACGCACGGGCCAGCCTCCAACACCGGGCGCATGCTCACGCCCGTGGGCCGGTAGGCCGGGCCCTTGAGCCAGTCGGGCGTCCATGCAAAGTCGGCCGGGTAAATGTCGGTGGTCAGGCGCTCTTCAAAGCCGTGCAGCTGATCGGGACCGATGAAGTGCATCTTGCCGCACAAAATAGTGCGGTAGCCCGCGTGGCGCAGGTAGTGCGCCATGGTCGGCATGGCAGCCGGAAACTCGCTGGCATTGTCGTACGCAGCAATCGAATGCGGCAGGCGCCCTGACAGCATGGAAAAGCGCGAGGGCGCGCAAATCGGGAAGTTGCAGTACGCGCTGTCAAACACCACACCGTTTTGCGCCAGGCGGCTCAGGTGCGGCGCCT
>JBIKHR010000366.1:0-2695 GCA_044362035.1 Polaromonas sp.
TCGGGCGATGGCGAACTGCTGGGTGTGGTGTTGGATGCCGGACCCAAGGGCGTGGCCGTGTTGACAGGTACAGCCGATCTGAAGGTGCCCGAGGCCAGCAAGCACTTGGTGACGCAATGGGGCTATGACCCAATCTGGGTGGCACAACCGCCAGACGCTTTGCCCACCTTGGCCCACTTTCCTGAAGCCGTACTGCGCAACTCGGGTTTTGCCTTGCAAGAGCTGGGCGCTGCAGCGCTGGTGGACGTTGCCGCGCACGCGGTGCACTTTGATGTGGCACGCCAGCTTTGGTATTGCGATATCACGGTAGACCCGGGCCCGGCGTATTTCCCATTCATCCGCTTGGCGTTGGCACGCTTGCAGCCGCATGCGGTGCTGGGGGCTGAGCTGTCCAAGGTGGTGCTCGCCGACTTCATCCAGTGTGCGCCTGACCGGTTAGTGACCTTGACCGCGGTGCCTGACCATCCCCGTCAGCTGCGTTTGAGCGTGAGCGGTCCGGCGCCGGTCAAGCAAAAGGCAGCGCTGGTGCCCACCGTGATGGCGGTTCGTGTGGAGGTGCTGCACGATTCGTCAGACGCAGAGGTTTGGGTGCCCGTGCAAAGCGGTTGGCAGGGTTTGCCGCGCAGCCAAGTCACCCCGGCGGCTACCGTGTGGAGTGGCGTTGTCGTGCTGCCGGCAGCGCGCGGCAGCCACCGCATGCGCTTGGTCGTGGCCGAGCTGGAAGTTTTGCCCGCAGCCGGTGGCGTGTTGAGCACGGCCATGGACATCACGGTGTTGGCAAGCAGCACTGGTGCACGGCCGGTGTACTCGGATGTGTTTGAGATTTAGCGCGTCACTTTCACCGCCAATGAAACATGGGGCAGAGCCGTGAGCAAAAACATCGTTCTTTTTTCTGATGGTACTGGCAACAGTTCCGGCAAGTTGTTCAAAACCAACGTTTGGCGTACCTACCAAGCGATCGATGTCGCTGATCCGAAGACTATCGGCGAGACGCACCAAGTCGCTTTTTACGACGACGGTGTGGGCACATCGACTTTCAAGCCCCTGGCCATTTTGGGCGGGGCGGCGGGTTTGGGTCTGGCGCGAAACGTGCGCGAGATTTACGCGTTTATTTGCAGAAACTACCAGCCCGGCGACAAAATCTATGCCTTTGGATTCAGCCGTGGTGCCTTCACGATTCGAGTACTGATTGATTTCATCATGGTCCAAGGCTTGGTGCCTTATGACGGCGATGAGGCAGCGTTGCAGCGATGGGTCGGTGACGCCTATCGTGCTTATCGGGCTAAGGGATATCACACGCGCTTCAGTTTGATGGCGTTGGTTCGACCGCTGCGCGATGGCGTGATCTTTGCTAAAAACCGGGCGTTGCGACGGGTCCTGTATTCCGAGATCCAACCTATTGAAGTGCCGGCCATCCAGTTCCTCGGTTTGTGGGACACGGTGGACGCGTATGGCTTGCCTTTTGAGGAACTGACCCGAGCCATAGACCGCTATTTCTGGCCCATGCTCTTGCCTGATCTCGTTTTGCATCAAAAGGTGTTTCGCGCACGTCATGTGTTGTCGGTGAACGATGAACGCAACGCTTTTCATCCCAGGTTATGGGATGAGGCCCGTGAACCAGAGCGCAATACCCAGGCCAAACATATCGACGAGGAGCGCATCAGCCAGGTCTGGTTTGCAGGTATGCACTCCGATGTGGGGGGCGGTTATCCAGACGATAGTCTGGCCTATGTCTCGCTGAATTGGATGCTGACGGAGGCTGAAAAATATGGCTTGCGGTTGTCTGACAATATCCGTGCGCAGTACTTGGCACTGTCGGATGAAAATGGTCCGATGCACGACTCTCGTCAAGGCGTGGCGGGATACTACCGCTACAACCCCCGGAGAATCGACAAGCTGGCACACCATGATTCAGGCACAAAAACAGCAGTTCAAATCGATCGCATCAAAATTCATGAAAGTGTGCTCAGGCGCATCAAAACTGGGCATGACGGCTACGCCCCCTTCGTGTTGCCTCCAGACTTTTCTGTCATGAAGTATGACGGCTCCATTGAAGCTGCGGTCACTTACATAGGACCACAAATTTCGTCTGGAGAATTCATGCGACAGCATGAACATGTTTGGAACTGGGTATGGTGGCGTCGTGTGATTTACTTTTTGACGGTGTTGGCGACCTTGGTTTTGGTCGCGATGCCGCTGAGATGGCCCGCGTTGCCTCAGGGGGCTTGTTCATCCCCTTATTGTTTTGTCTCGCATGCGATCGACGCCATTGCGGCTTTTATACCGGCCTTTGCCACCCCCTGGACCGATTCATTTGCCTCGCACCCGGGTGTCTTTATGCTGATCGTGGCCATGGTGGCTATCGGCTTGATCAGTGGCACAGCACTGGACCTCAAGGTGCGGGATGCGATGCGCTCTGTGTGGTACCGCGTGCCCAGTATGAATGCACTGGAGCGTCAAAAAGCTGATCCGGTCGCGAGCCCTGGCCGACTGAACCAAGCCATTGAGTGGCTTCGGACGCGACCCGCATACAGGACATTTTTTCATGTCTTGTCCAGCGAACTTGTTCCGCTGTTTTTTGGCTTGGTCGTTATCTATGGCGCCATCGCGGTCTTGAGCCAGAGCTTATTCTCGATACGTAGCTCTTTGGGCTATGTGTGCGCTGGCTCAGCTGAGCTGAAGGCCGTAGAGTCCA
>JBIKHR010000367.1:0-2694 GCA_044362035.1 Polaromonas sp.
GGACATGAATCTGGCGCTGGACGTGATCGGCAAGGGCGCCGCGCAAAGCTGGCAGCTCGACAACCGCGGCATGACCATGGTGGCCGACAAGTTTGACTTTGGCTTTGCCGTGGACTGGATGCGCAAAGACTTGGGCCTGGTGATGGACCAGGCCAAGCTCAACGGTGCGCGCCTGCCAGTGACGGCGCTGGTGGACCAGTTTTACGGTGACGTGCAGGCCATGGGTGGGCGCCGCTGGGACACCTCCAGCCTGATCAAGCGGCTGAAATAAGCGCTCCAGCCAGAGCGCCGGCTCAGGCTTTGGGTTTGGCCGGCACGGGTGCCGGCTCGCTCTTGGCGGGCCGCATGCGGCGCAGCTCTTCTTCGCTGATGTCTTCAAACACGCGCACCACGCGCTGCACGCCGGAGATGGTTCGCGCGATGTTGGTGACACGGTCTGCCTCCCGTTTGGTGACGCGCCCCATGAGATACACCACGTTGTGCTCTGTGATGACCTTGATGGCGTTGATCTCCAGGTCGCTGGCGTCCAGAATGGCGGCCTTCAGGCGGCCAGTAATGAGCAGGTCGGCCGAGCGACCGGCCAGTGAGGGCGTGTTCATGACTGCCAGGGCGTTGACCACCGAGGCGACGTTCTCGACCTTGCGGGCGATTTGCTCGATGGTTTGCTTGTCTTTCTCGTTAGGCACCTCGCCCGTGAGCAGCACCTGGCGGTTGTAGCTCACCACATTGACGCGCACGCGGGTGCCCAGGTCGCTGCGCACGCGGCCCAGCAGGCGCAGCTCGATGCCCTCGTCTTCCAACTGGGCGCCCGAGGTGCGGCGGTCGGTGGCGACCAGCGCGGTGCCGGCAGCAGCACCGCCCACCACCAGCGGCACGCAAGCCGTCAAGCTGCCAGTCAGGCCAACAACCACTGCACAAAAACCGGCGGCGACAAGCGCGCGCTGAACAACTGATTGCTTCATGAAGAAACCTCCTGATCACCTAACAATTGGGCGTCCACGCCGTCGCAAATGCAGTGGAGCACCAACAGGTGAACCTCCTGGATGCGGGCAGCGCGGTCGTTCGGAACGCAAATATGCACATCGGTCTCGCGCAGGGCATGCGTCATCTTGCCCCCGCCCTTGCCGCTCAGAGCCACCACGGTCATCTCGCGCTCGTGGGCCGCTTCAATGGCCGCCAGCACGTTGGCGCAATGGCCGTCGGGGCTGAGGGCCAGCAGAACATCGCCGGCACCGCCAAAGGCGCGCACCTGCTTGGAAAAAATCACGTTGAAGTCGTAGTCGCGGGCAATGCCTGTCAGCGTGGATGCATCGGCAGACAGGGCCATAGCGGCCAGCTCGGGGCGTTCACGCTCGTAGCGGCCGACAAACTGGGCCGCAAAAATCTGCGCGCCAGCGGCAGAGCCGCCGTTGCCGCAGGCCAGCACCCGGCCGCCACTGGTGACGCTGGCCAGTACCGCCGAAATGGCCGCGGCCACCGGCTTGGACAGAACCTGGGCCGCCTGGTATTTGAGATCGGCACTGTCGATGAAGTGCTGCTCAATGCGTTGTTCGATCATGGGCGCAATGATAGCGGCTGGCCGGGCTGGTCCAAACGCTTCACGAGGCGTCAAACGCTGCTTGCAGCCATTCGATGGCCGGGCGCTCGTCTGCTTTGGATGTGCCTTGCACCAGCACCACGTCAAAGCGGCAGGGCGGCAGGCTGGCCAGACGCAGCAGGTAATGGCGCGCTGCAAAGATGATGCGTCGCTGCTTGACGCCGGTGATGCTGGCGCCAGCGCCGCCGTGCGAGCTGCTGGCGCGCTGGCGCACTTCAACAAACACCAGCGTGCCGTCGGGCGCGCGCATGATGAGGTCGATCTCGCCGCCGCCGCGCCCGGGGGTCTTGAAGTTGCGCTGCAAGAGGCGCAGGCCGCGCGCGGTCAGGTACTCAGCCGCCAGCGCCTCGGCGGCGTCGCCCCGGCGCTTGGTGGTAACCTGACCGATTGACTGGGCTGTATCGCCCGTGGGCTTAACAGCTTGCTTTTTGGAAAACAACATTGAACGCCTCTTTCGACCTGGCCCTGGAGGCCGCAAAGGCTGCGGCCGGCCTGCAGACTTACCCGCAAGCCACACTTTACGTGGTGGCCACGCCGATTGGCAACCTGTCTGACATCAGCCTGCGTGCGCTGCACGTTCTTGGCCTGGTGGACGCTATCGGCTGCGAAGACACCCGCCACACCCAGACCCTGCTGCGCCAGTACGGCATGAGCAAGCCCCTGCTGCCGGTGCATGAACACAACGAAGCCGAAGCCGCCGTGATGGTGATCGAGCGGCTGCAACGCGGCGAGCGCGTGGCCTATGTGAGCGACGCCGGCACGCCCGCCGTCAGCGACCCGGGTGCGCGGCTGGTGGCCGCGGTGCGCGCTGCCGGCTTTGCCTGTGTGCCGCTGCCGGGCGCCAGCAGCGTCACCACGGCGCTGAGCGTGGCCGGTATATCGGGTGACAGCGGTTTTGTGTTTGCCGGTTTTTTGCCCAGCAAGACCGATGCGCGTGACCAGTCGGTGCAGTTGCTGCTGACCGAAAAACGTGCGGTGGTCATTTTGGAAGCACCCCACCGCATGGAAGCACTGGCCCGCGCCTTTGCGCCGCTGGGTGCGCGGGCGCTGACGGTGGCGCGCGAGCTCACCAAGCAGTTTGAAGAAATCGCCACCCT
>JBIKHR010000369.1:0-2675 GCA_044362035.1 Polaromonas sp.
TGCGCAGCAGGTGGGCGTGTGCGCCATCGGCCGGGCAACCAACAAACGCTTTGTCTGCTACGCCAGCGCGCATCGCCTGCAACTTGAACCCAGCCTGGCCAGCGTCTGATGGCCGCCCCTATGAACACACTTTTTCTCAAGCTCGGCTGGAAATCCACCTGGCGCGACCTGCGCGCCGGCGAGTTGCGGCTGCTGATCGTGGCGGTGACCCTGGCAGTCGCCTCACTGACTGCGGTGGGCTTTTTTGCCGACCGGCTCAAAGGCGGTCTCGAGCGTGACGCCCGCCAGTTGCTGGGCGGCGATGTCATTGTCAACAGCGACCAGCCGACACCGGCCACGTTCATCGACAAGGCTGTGTCGCTGGGCCTGCGGACGTCGTCGCAGTTGAGCTTTCCGACCATGGCGCGGGCGCGTGACGAAGAGGGCGGCGCCAGCAAACTGGTGGCCCTCAAGGCCGTGGCTGACGGCTATCCCTTGCGCGGCAATTTGCGTCTGGCTGACGAACCCGGCTTGTCCGGCGCGCTCACGCGCGAGGTGCCTGCGCCCGGCACAGTGTGGGTCGAAGCGCCGCTGCTCGACGCCCTGGGCCTGAAAATGGGTCAGTTCATGCAACTGGGTGACGCGCAGTTCACAGTGCGCAAGATCATCGTTTCTGAGCCGGACCGCGGCGGCGGCTTCATCAGCTTTTCACCGCGCGTGATGGTGAACCAGGCTGACGTGGCGGCCACGGCGCTGGTGCAGCCAACCAGCCGCGCTACCTACCGGCTGGCTGTGGCGGGCGAGGACAGGCAGGTCAAGGCCTACCTGCAATGGGCCGCCGACGAGTTGAAAAAAACCGACGCGCGCGGCCTGCGCATCGAGTCGCTGGACAGCGGCCGTCCCGAGATGCGGCAGACCCTGGACCGCGCCGAAAAATTCCTCAACCTGGTCAGCCTGCTGGCCGCCTTGCTCAGCGCGGTGGCCGTGGCCATCGTGGCGCGCGGCTTTGCCGCCAAGCACCTGGACGACTGCGCCATGCTGCGCGTGCTGGGCCAGCCGCAGCGCACCATCGCATTGGCTTACAGCTTCGAGTTTGTGCTGGTGGGCCTGTTTGCCAGCGCTCTGGGCGTGGCACTGGGTTTTGCGGTGCATTATGTTTTTGTGATTTTGCTGGCCGGCCTGGTCGAGGCCGCGCTGCCGGCCGCCACGCTGTGGCCGGCCGGTTTTGGCATGGGCATGGGCCTGACGCTGATGCTGGCCTTTGGCCTGCCGCCGGTGCTGCAACTGGCCCAGGTGCCGCCGCTGCGCGTGATTCGCCGCGATGTCGGCAACCTCAAGCCGGCCTCGCTGGCGGTGCTGGTGGTCGGTGTGCTGGGTTTTGCCACGCTCTTGCTGGCCGCCAGCAGCGACCTCAAGCTCGGGTTGATTGCCGTGGGCGGCTTTGCCGGCGCAGTGCTCTTGTTTGCGCTGGCCAGTTACGCGGCGCTGCGCTTGCTGCGCGCCAGTGTCAACGAGGCCACGGCGCCACGCTGGCTGGTGTTGGCAACACGGCAACTGGCGGCGCGGCCGGCCTTTGCAGTGGTGCAGGTCAGCGCGTTGGCGGTGGGTTTGCTGGCGCTGGTCTTGTTGGTGCTGCTGCGCACTGACCTCATCAGCAGCTGGCGTCAGGCCACGCCGGTGGATGCGCCCAACCGTTTCATCATCAACGTGCAGCCCGAGCAAAGCGCGGCCTTTCAACAGACGCTGCGCGATGCCGGCGTGAAGCGTTACGACTGGTACCCCATGATTCGCGGGCGCCTGATCGCCGTCAACGGCCAGGCCGTCAAACCTGAGGATTACCCCGATGGGCGTGCACAGCGTCTGGTGGACCGCGAATTCAACCTCTCCAACTCAGCCCAGCAACCGGCCCACAACCAAATGGTGGCGGGCCGCTGGACAGCCGAAGAAAAAAACGCGATCAGCGTCGAGCAGGGTCTGGCCGACACCCTGGGCCTCCAACTCGGTGACGCCTTGCGCTTTGACATCGGCGGACAAATCAGTGAAGCCCGCATCACCAGCTTGCGCAAGGTCGACTGGAGCTCTATGCGCGTGAACTTCTTTGTCATTTACCCGGTGAGCGAGCTGGCTGATGTGCCGGTGAGCTACATCAGCGCCTTTCGCGCGCCTGAGCCTGTGGCCGCCGCCCCGGGCCAGCGTAGCGTCAACTTTGACAACAACCTGGTGCGGGCTTTTCCCAACATCACCAACATCGACATGACCAGCACGCTGGCGCAGGTACAGCGCGTGCTGGACCAGGTGATACGCGCCGTCGAGTTTTTGTTTGGCTTCACGCTGGCGGCCGGGCTGGTGGTGCTGTTTGCCGCTGTCACGGCCACGCGTGAGGAGCGTGCGCGTGAATTTGCCATCATGCGGGCTGTGGGCGCGCGCGCTTCGCTGCTGCGTCAGGTGCAGCGCGCCGAGTTGGCCGGTGTCGGGCTGCTGGCCGGTTTTCTGGCCTCGGCGGTGGCGGTGGCCGTGGGCTGGGCGCTGGCGCGCTATGTGTTTGGTTTTGCCTGGACGGCTTCGTGGCAGGTGCCCGTGCTCGGTAGCCTGGCGGGCGCCGTGCTGGCGCTGGCGGCCGGTTGGTGGGGTTTGCGTTCGGTGCTCAACACGCCGGTGGTTCAGACCCTGCGGCAGTCGCAATAAAGGGCAGGAGA
>JBIKHR010000370.1:0-2666 GCA_044362035.1 Polaromonas sp.
TCAAAACCATGGAGACCAAAGGCTATTTGGATGACTCGCTCATCATTTTTTGCTCTGACCATGGAGAAGCCCTGGGTGAGCACGGCCTGTCGCAAAAATGGTCCATGTACGACGCTGTCACGCGCGTACCAGCGATTTTCTGGGCGCCCGGCGAAGTACAACAAGGCCAACGCCTTGACGGTTTATGCCAGTTATTTGATATTGGTGCGACGGTGCTGGACTGGGCCGGTGTGCCCCAGCCTCGTGACGTGCAAGCCCAAAGCCTGCTGCCGGCCTTGCGCGGCGAAGAATGGAGCGGCCGCAACGCGGTTTTTTCCGAGCAAGCTGGCGACGTGGCCCTGACAGGCGCCAGCCTCTTCACGATGGTCCGCGAAAACCGCTACAAGCTGGTCCACATCACAGGCAGTACTGAAGGCCAGTTGTTCGACCTTCAACAAGACCCCGGCGAGCTTCACAACCTGTGGAAAGACCCCGCCCACCAAACCGAGCGGCTCCGATTGCTGCATTTGATACTTGAGTGGCGAATGCAAAGCTCGGTGCAAACCATGGCCCTGATGGCCAGCGCAAGGTAAAACCTCAAATATGAGCAACCGTTTTTTTAGGAGACAAAGATGACGTCAAAAGTAATTCGCAGACTTGCATTCAAGCTGATGACCGGGACCAGCCTGGCTCTTTTTTCGTACTCAGCCATGGCTTGGCCAAACAAGCCCTTACAGCTGCTGGTGGGCTTTCCTGCAGGTGGATCCGTTGATGTACTGGCCCGTGCTTTCAGTGATGTTTTGTCGCGCCAACTCGGTCAAAACGCAGTGGTCATTAACCGCGACGGTGCCGGCGGCACCATTGCCACGGGTGTCGTTGCCAAAGCCGATGATGCTCATACCCTCATGTTTGGCCCGGCCGGCCCGTTGGTGCTGCAGCCGCACATTAAAACCAGCCTTCCGTACAAGCCTGGCGACATGATCGGCATTTGCCAGACTTTCGTGAACAACTACGCCCTGGTAACCCCGCAGGGCAGTAAGTACCGCAGCCTGCGCGACGTGCTCAACGACCCGGACGCCAAAGGTGCCGGCGTGACCTACGGTGCCGGCGGCATTGGCACCATGCCCCACATCGGGGCCGTGATGTTCTCGCAGCAAAGCGGTGCGGCGATGCGCGTGGTTCCCTACCGCGGCGACCCACCCATGACCCTGGCACTGAAGTCGGGCGAGTTGCAGTTGGCCGTGCTGTCGGTTGGCGCAGCCCAAGCCCAGGGCTTTCGCATACTGGGCGTTTTCACCCCCAGCCGCCTGACCGAAGCGCCCGACGCGCCGACCATGACCGAGCAAGGGGTGCCGGTGGTGGCCCAGGTGTTTGGTGGTCTGTTCGCGCCCAAGGGCCTGCCGGCCGACGCGATCAAGGCCTTGCAAGGCGCCTGCCAGGAAGCAGTGCGCAGCGAACGCTACGTGAGCGCCACCAAAGCCTCACAGCAGGAAGTGCTTTACCGCGGCAGCGAGGCCTTCAGCAAGGCGTTGGCCACGGAGTACGAGACCATGGGCCAGACCCTGCGCAAAGCCGACCTCAAGCTCGAGTGATTCCGATGATCCAGCCCCCCACTTTTGGCGGCCGCATCGGCCGCACCTGGCGCGAATCGCAGCCTTGGTGGCCTGCACCCGACACGGCGCCCGCTGGCGCGCCCAACATCCTGTTCATCGTGCTGGACGATGTCGGCTACTCTGATCTCGGCTGCTACGGCTCAGAAATCGAGACGCCGCGTATGGATGCCCTGGCTGGCGGTGGTTTGCGTTACAGCAATTTCCACGTGACGGCCATGTGCTCGCCGACCCGCGCCGCGCTGATCACGGGCCGCAACGCCCATGCGGTGGGCATGGGCGCCATCGCAGAATGGTCGACCGGCTTTCCAGGCTACCAGGGCCGCATCAAGCCGCAGGCCGCTACGATTGCCCAGATGCTGGCACCACATGCCTACAGCAGCTATGCGGTTGGCAAGTGGCATCTGGCCAACATGGGCGACTACCCCACTGGCGGCTCACGCGACTTCTGGCCGCTGGGCAAAGGATTTAACCGCTGGTACGGTTTCCTGGGCGGCTTCATCGATCACTGGAACCCCGACCTGCACGAGGACAACCATCCGGTGCAGCTTGAACCGCGCGAGGGCTACCACCTGACCGAGGACCTCGTTGACCACGCTATCGGCTACGTGCGCGACCATGTTACATCCGTCCCGGGCAAGCCCTGGCTCACCTACCTGGCCCTGGGCGCCGGTCATTGGCCGCTGCACGTGCCACAGGAGTGGATCGACAAATACCGGGGCCGCTATAACGCCGGATGGGACGCGGTGCGCGAGCAGCGACTGGCGCGCCAAAAAACAATGGGCCTGGTGCCCGCCGATACCCCGCTGGCCCCTCCTAATCCGAATGTGCAAGCCTGGGAATCGCTGGCGCCGCCAGAGCGCGCGCTGTGCGCCCGACTGCAGGAAACCTACGCGGGCTTCCTCTCGCACGCTGACGCGCAGATCGGCCGACTGGTCGACTACCTGGCATTGACGGGCCAGTTGGAAAATACGGCCATCGTGCTGCTGTCGGACAACGGCGCCTCCGGCGAGGGCGGACCGACCGGTGCGGTCAACATCCGCCGGCATATGAGCATGGAGCGCGAGACGATCGAGT
>JBIKHR010000371.1:0-2621 GCA_044362035.1 Polaromonas sp.
CTGCAACAGGGCGCCGCGCAGGTGGTCGGTGTGGACGTCGGCCATGGCCAGTTGCACCCGAGCTTGCGGTCTGACGGGCGCGTGGTCTGCATCGAGGGCGTGAATGCGCGCTCTTTGACGGCAGCTGATTTGGTCGAGCATCACCGCCGTGCGCTGATGGTGGCGCTTGACGCCGCCGAAGCCGCTGGCACCCTGCAGGACCAGCCCGAACTGCTGGCGGCGCTGGACGCTGAGTTGGATCCGGTGTTTGACTTTCTCACCGGTGATCTGTCCTTCATATCGCTGACGTTGGTGTTGCCGGCCGTGGTGCGCCTGCTCAAGCCGGGTGGCGAGGTGCTGATGCTGGTCAAGCCGCAGTTCGAGCTGCAGCCGGGGCAGATCGGCAAGGGTGGCATCGTGCGCGACCCTGTGCATTTTGAATTTGTTGAAAAGCGCTTGCGCGACTGCTGCGCCGGCCTGGGGCTGGATGTGCTGGCCTGGCTGGACTCGCCCATTGAGGGCGGTGATGGCAACCACGAATTTTTCATCCGGGCCCGAAAAGCCTTGGATGCAGTGGACGACGAACTGCCGCTGCCGGCAGCGCCTGCCCGCCAGGCCGCCAAGCGCGTGCCGCGCAGCGCCACCCGCAGCCTGCTCGACGCCATGGACCAAGACGGCGAAGCCGCGCATGCCGGTCAACCCGGCCCGGCGCGCAGCAAGCGCCGCGAAAAGAAAAACGCCGCGGACTGAAGCCGCAAGCAAAGAAACGATGGACAAGCGCGTGATGACAAAAACACTGCCAATCAGTTTTGAATTTTTCCCGCCCAAGACGCCGGAAGGCGCGGCCAAGTTGCGTGCCACACGCGCGGCGCTGTACACGCACCAACCCGAGTTCTGCTCTGTCACCTTTGGCGCGGGCGGCTCGACGCAGGAAGGTACGTTTGCGGCCGTCAAGGAAATTTTGGCCGAGGGCGTGCCGGCGGCCTCGCACTTCTCGTGCGTGGGCGCCACCAAGGCCACTGTGCGCGATCAACTGGCGTTGTTGCAGGCCATGGGCGTGAAGCGACTGGTGGCTTTGCGCGGCGACTTGCCCAGCGGTTATGGCATGGGCGGCGAGTTCCATTACGCCAGCGACCTGGTGGCCTTCATCCGCGCCGAAACCGGTGACGCCTTTCACATCGAAGTGGCCGCCTACCCCGAGATCCATCCGCAGGCCAAGTCGGCCGAAGCAGATTTGCAGGCCTTTGCCACCAAGGTCCAAGCCGGCGCCAACTCGGCCATCACGCAGTATTTTTTCAACAGCGACGCCTACTTCCGTTTTGTAGACGACGCCTACAAGCTGGGCGTTGACGTGCCGGTGGTGCCGGGCATCATGCCCATCACCAGTTCGACGCAGCTGATGCGTTTTTCAGACGCCTGCGGCGCCGAGATACCGCGCTGGATTCGCTTGCGACTGCAAGGCTTTGGCGACGATCTCGACTCCATCAAGGCTTTTGGCCTGGACGTCATCACCGACCTGTGCGACCAGCTGCGCAACGGCGGTGTGCCCGGCATTCATTTCTACACCATGAACCAGGCCGGCGCGACCAGCGAAATCATCCGCAGGCTCGATCTGACCTGAAGCCTTCCCCAAGGCCCCTGGTCAGCCGCCGTGCTCCAGCCCAAAAGAAGCGTGGCGGTCCTGGCCCAGCTTGGCCACCATTTGCGGTAATGCCAGTTGCAATTCCGCTTTGAGCGTGTGCGGTGGGTTGATGACGAACATGCCGCTGGCCGGCAGGCCGGGGCGGACCACTTCGCCGGCCACATCGGTGGTCAGCTTGCTGGATTTGACGGTCAGGCTGGCGTTGAGCCAACTGCGCCCGGCTTTGACGGCCAGCGTTTTGAGTTTGCGCGGCAAGTCATGCGCTTCGGGTCGCGGAATGATCGGGTACCAGACCACATAAGTGCCGGTGGCAAAACGCTTGATGGCGTCGGCCATGCAGGCGCTGACGCGAGCGTAGTCGCTTTTGATCTCGTAGCTCGGGTCGCAAAACACCATGGCGCGGCGAGCCGGTGGCGGCAAAAATGTCTTCAGTGCTTCAAAACCGTCTTCGCGTGCCACGGCCACCTGCCGGCCAACGCCCAGCTGCTCGATGTTGCCAGAGAGTGATTTAAAGTCGGTCGGGTGCAGTTCAAACAGCTTGAGCTTGTCGCGCCCGCTCAAAAACCGCTGCTCAATGAAGGGCGAGCCCGGGTAAATTCGCAAATGGGCAGTCTCGCCGCTTTGGGCAAACTGTGGGTTCAGCGACTTGAGCACGTCCAGGTAGTCCTGCAGGGCAGGCGCCAGCGGCTCATCGACCACCGGTTTGGCCTTACTGCCGGGTTTGGGCGGCTCGGCGACCGGTTTGGCCAGTAGCTTGAGAATGCCTTCCAGCGCCTCGCCGCTGGTCTCGGTGTAGTCGCCGTCCAGGCGGTACAGGCCGGCCCCAGCGTGGGTGTCGATCACGGTCAGGGCCGTGTCTTTTTGGGTCAGGTACTTCATGAGGGCGATCAGGGTGGTGTGTTTGAGCACATCAGCGTGGTTGCCGGCATGAAAAGCGTGGCGGTAGCTAAACATGCAGCGATGCTAACCGCTGCCAGCCCGCAAACTCGGCCGGCGGAGC
>JBIKHR010000101.1:0-8795 GCA_044362035.1 Polaromonas sp.
AACAATGAGCTGGGGAATTTGACCCAGTGGCGCCAAAGCACGACCGCTGATGATGGAGCAAGCAATCAGGCCACCCATGGTCAGCTGACCCGTGGTGATGGCATATGCCCCCACAACAATCATGCCGATGTAGTTGAGCAACTGGATGCTTTGCGCCAGGTTTGTGGAGCGTGTGTTGATGTCTTTGAGCTTGAGCTCAGAGACCGCGATGGTGGCCGTGAGATGGCTGTAGCGGTCGCGCATTTTCCACTCACCACCGGCGGCTTTGATGGACTCTATGCCGTCAACGGCTTCAATGAGCAAGCCGTTTTTGCGGTTGGATTCCGCCATGTTTTCTGTGGCAAGCCGCTCGATGGGCTTGCGAAAGTAAAGTCCGACGAGCGCAGCCAGCGGCACCATGACCAGTGGCACCAGGGCAACCGGCCCGGCAATCATGCCCATGACGCCGATGAACATCAGCGCAAAGGGTGCATCGGCCAAGATAAACAGGGTCGATGACGTCATGAAGTTGCGCACCAACTCGAAGTGGCGAATCTGGGAGGCAAACGTCCCCACAGTGCTTGGCCGTGCATCCATGCGGATGTCAAGAGCCTTGCCAAAAAATACGCCAGACAGTTCCTGGTCAATGGCCTTAGAAGCACGGTCAACCATGTGCGCCCGCACCTGCTTGATGATGTACTCAAGCAGCACTGCCAAAAGCGCACCGATGGTAAGCACCCAAAGGGTAGAGTAACCCTTGGTTGGCACAACCCGGTCGTAGACCTGCATGGTGTACATGGCAGAAACCAAACCGATGATGCTGAGCATGAAGGTGGCGAACACGGCCTCCATGAAGATTCTGCGGTGCTTGCGAATGGCAAAGGCAAACCAATCGGTGGCGGTGAGCGGGCCTGATTCAATCAGCTCAGCGTCATCTTGCGGCCTGAGGGACAGCAAGGTTCCGCTGGCCATAGTGGCTGCGTCCAACACCTTTGTGTGGCCCGCCGCGTCTTCAGTCGAACAGGCGCCATGGCTGAGACGGCCACGCACCAGCCTGAAGTCTTGCTCATCTTCAGAAAACCAAAGCAGCGGAAAGTCGTTGGGCTCAAGGTCTTCTATCTGCAACTCACGCACTGTTGCCCCAACAAAGCGCGCCTTCCACTTTTCAACAGCCCGCCGTATACGAGGCAGGTCAGCCAAGTCAACGCCGTCTTCGCTTTGCTCAACCATGCCAAAGCGGTGAAGCGGCACGGCCTGGCCCAACAATGCTGCCAGTCGCGAGAGCAAGGATGAGAGCGCGCGGTCTTCCAGCAGCGCATCATCGTTGCTACTCATGGGCATTGCTTGAGATTCACTCATAAATTGCATCCATGGAGCCCGGGCGTATGGCACCAACCAGCAGAAGCAGTCGAATCTTTGAGAACAAGAGCGGGGTCTCAATGTCTGTTAGCGCGTAGCGTGCATTGGTTTTTTCGCGCTGGGCATTCAACACGTCCAACCACATTTTTCGGCCGACCTGGAATTGACGAAGGTAGGAAGAGACAACCTCGTCAGAGGCTTCCAACAAATCTTGAGATGGCTTTAATTGCGTCGTCAACGCATTGACATCATTCCAAGTGGTGCGAACCGTCTGCTCTAGCAGGCGAATGTTTTGCTCTAACCCGTCCCGGGCAGCCTGCTGGCGCGCCACCACCACATCAATGGCTGAAAATGTCGACAAACCTGCCCCGGTTTGTACGGACAAGCTGACATACGTGCGGCTACGGTCAGTGCCCGTCGGAAGACTGCCCAACTTGAATTCTTGCTGCAGGGAGAGCTGCGGCATTATCGCCGCCTTGGCCGTGATGATTTGAGCCCCAGCCGCCTGAATCTGGGCTTCTCGCCGCTGCATCTCAGGGGAGTAGCGCTTTGCAGCCTCAAGCAGTGCGTCGGTGCTCCACTGATCCATAGGAATCTTGCTTGGGGGACGCAGAGGCCCCTGGAGCTTGCCAACAATTTGCTCCAGACCAATGCGAAGGGTTTCCAACTGACGCTCAAACTGCAAGCGCTCAGCAACCGCCTGCTGAAGACGCGCTTGAGCCTGGGTTGCATCAGTGACAGGACTTATTTCAGACTTGACCCGACGCTGGATCGTTTCCAGCAAACGCCTGTGCTCCAGCTCATTGGCCTTGGCTGCGACAAGCCTCTCGCTGACCCGCTGAATTTCAAAGAAAGATGCCGTAGCCTCCAGCATGATGGCCTGCTGCGCTTCAGCCAGCAACGCCTTGGAGACGGCTAAATTTGCTTCTGCGACAGCAATTTGCCCTGTCAACCGGCCCCCAGTCCACAAGGGCTGGGTGACTCTGGCCACTGTCACACCGCCACCTGAGGCGGCTTGGAGTTCCGCACCCAAGCTGGGATAGCGACCCCACTCGGCACCGCGAAGCTCTGACTGCGCCGCCAGAACGTCACTTTGACGCAACTTGACCGACGGATGGTTAAGGGATGCTTGGGTCAGAACCGAAGTGATCGTGACTTCGCTGGCGTTAGCCCCCCCGAAGAGGCCACACAGAAGGACTGAAGAAGCCAGAATTTCAAACAATCCAGGCACACGTAGCTTTTGCACACTTGCCGCACTTGTTGACCGCGGCCCCTTCAACAACGAGGGACATGCCAATCCCTTGGGACTAACTAGCCCCAAATTCGTGGTTGTCAATAGAGTTGCCAAAGGATGCATCAATAAAAAATCTACGTATTTCGGTGGGGAATCATATCGTACTTTTTAGCTGGCTCTGCTGTTTTAACAACACATTCACCGATTTGGTGTCAGAATGCGACAGGGCATTCGAACGGTGGGTTTACCCCAAGAAAGGTTGGGGATGCCGGTCGGCATTAATCAACACAGCGCAAGTGCTCGCATAAGCCGATACGCGTACGGGATCAACGAACCCTTCATTGCCACAGCCCAAAAAATGGCAGATGCCCAAGAGGCTCCGCTGCCCTTTTTATTACTGCAAAAGTGATGCAGTGGCTGACATCGTGATTGCTAGCAACGAGCTTACAGACAAGGACAAAGGCGCGGTCCTGACAACAATCAAAGAACTGTTGTACGAAGCTCTGTAACACTTTAGCACAGAGCCCCCAACCCCATAACTGGCGCCTCAATGGACACGGGTTGCTTGGCTTGTTTTGCTGGCAAGCCGTCTTTCCCGTTGCTTCAAGCTCTGGCGGTGTTCCGCAAATTCCCAAATTGAATCGATGAGCTTCTTGCGCGGGGCTCGGTTAGCTTTGTGACGACATTTGTCTAATTGACAGTTGTGGTGCATCCCGTCAACGTGCTTCGACGCCTGAAAACCCGAAGGCAAGCAAAACCCTGGGCTGATTTTTAACGATCCGCTATGGCGTACGTTTTACGGGGGCAAGGTCAGCCAACCCCTCAAGCCTGAGCAGGGCTCCTTGCGGCTCGTCCGTCAGCACATAAATAAACCCTTCCGGACCGGAACGCACATCCCGAATGCGACCGATTTGGTCAGTCAACAGGCGTTCCTCGCGAACCACTTTTTCCCCCGCAAGTTCCAGGCGAACCAGCATCTGACCGCGCAAAGCCCCTACCAACAAATCACCCCGCCAGCGGGGAAAACTATTTCCGCTCACAAACGTCATTCCGGAGGGTGCAATGGAGGGAGTCCACAAATGAATTGGCTGCTCCAAACCTGGCTTGGCTCGACCTTCACCGATGGATGAGCCGCTGCCATAGTTGGCCCCGTAGGTAATCACGGGCCAGCCGTAGTTGCGGCCGGCCCGCACCACATTGACTTCATCGCCGCCTTGCGGACCATGTTCATGGGTCCAGAGTTGGCCGGTTTGCGGATGCAGGGCGGCCCCTTGAATATTTCGGTGACCGAGCGACCACTTTTCTGGTCTGGCGTCAGCTTGAGCCAGGAAGGGGTTGTCCTGGGGCACACGACCATCGTCGTGCAGTCGAATCACTGCGCCGGCATGATCGCCGGGTTGCTGGGCCCGGGCCATGTCACCGCGGTCGCCCAGTGTCAGGTAAACCAGGCCCGATGCGTCAAAGGCTATCCTTCCACCGAAATGCTGATCGGTACGGGTTTTAGGCAGCATGCTGAATAACACTTGCACTTGGGACATTCGATGCCCCATGAGCTTGCCGCGAGTCAGCGCCGTGCCCCACCCACCCGGACCGGGCGCGTTATAGGCCCAATAAATCCAGCCGTTTTGAGCATAATTTGGATGCAAAGCCACATCGAACAAGCCCCCTTGCCCCCGGGCTACGATCTTGGGCAATCCTTCCACCGCTTGGGGGTCAAGCCTCAGGTCATTGCCCACCAGACGCAGGCGCCCTGCCCTTTCGGTGATCAACATTCGCCCATCGGGCAAAAAAGCTAACGACCAAGGGTTTTCTAATCCTCGCACCAAGGTGACAACCCGAAAATCATGCTTGTCGGACTGCACCACCGGCCCCTGTGAAAAAACCTGAGCAGAGGACACCAACAACAGGCCAGGCAGCCAGAGGCGCAGAAGGAAAAGCAAGAGAAGCTTCACCATGTAAAGGCTATGCCTTAGGCCGCTCATTGCCACTCGCCCTGTCACGCCATGCGGCCTTGACCTGAGTAACGTTGAAAGCTTTTGGTGCTGCCGTCTTTTTGGACCAGCAACACGTCAAACGCATCTTTTCGGCCCTTGTACTCCGGGCCGTCCATCCCGGGACTGCCAATCGGCATGCCAGGCACCGCAAGGCCTAGAGCAACAGGGCGATCCTTGAGCAGTCGGCGGATATCGGCTGCAGGGACATGGCCTTCGATGACATAACCGCCCACAGTGGCGGTGTGACATGAGCCCAGCTTTTCAGGCATTCCAAGACGCTTACGGGCGGCGGTGTTGCCCACATCACGCACGGCAACCTGGAAGCCACTGGCCTGCAGGTGTTCCACCCACAAGTGACAGCAGCCACAGTTGGGGTCCTTCCAAACTTCTACCGCAGTGGCTTGTGCCAGCGCTGATCGGTGAGGAAGGAAAGCAGCGAGCCCCACTGAAACAGCAGCTTGTAGCCATTGGCGTCTTTGCATCATTTTTTGGCCTTGAATTGAAGAACACTTTTCTTCAGGTCGCGGTACTCTTCGCAACCAAACGTGCAAGCTTTGTCCAAGCGGTTCAGCATGGTCTCAGCGCCTGCCAGGTCATTTTTCAAAAGCAATAGCTCGCCGTAGTACTCCAGCGCGCCGCGGTGTTTAGGTTCTTTGGCCAGCGCTGCCTGGTAATGCTTTTCGGCTTCAGGCAGATTGGGCGGCGACTTTTTGCGCAAGCTGTAACCCATCAGGTTGTGCCAGTCGGCCGATTGCTTGTCATCGGCCTGCAAAAGCACAGAGATCGCTTGATCAAAGTTCTTTGCGTCAATAAATTGTCTGGTTTGAGTTTGCCAACTGGGCGTGGTCGGCCCCGCAGGCGTCATGTCGGCAGACATGGCCGCTGTGGACAGACTCAAAATGACGCTTAAAAAAAGTTGCTTTTTCATGGGTGATCCTCGCTTTGACCATGTGCTTGCCAACCAAGCTGAAGTTGTCACAGGATTGATTTTTTACTTCAGCGACTCAGTTGGCCCGGGCCACCCAGATGGTGGCGCCTTCTGGTCATTTTGTAACGCATCTTTTGACGCTGCAGTTTGAACACGAAAAATTCCCGCGATTCAAAGGCAGCGTCAAAAGGGATTCGATCCTGGTTACCGCAAGGTTTTTACTTGGGCATGATGACCGTGTCAATGACATGGATCACGCCGTTGTCAGCCACGATGTCGGTTTTGACTACCTTGGCTTTGTCAACCATCACGCCACCAGATGTGGTGACGGTCAGGTCGGAACCTTGCACCGTCTTGACCTTGCCTGCTTTGACGTCCGCCGCCATGACTTTGCTGGCCACCACGTGATAGGTCAACACTGCAGACAGTTTGGCTTTGTCTTTGAGCGGCGCATCCAAGTCTGCCTTGGGGATTTTTGCAAACGCCTCGTCGGTCGGTGCAAACACAGTGAAGGGACCTTTGCCCTTGAGCGTGTCAACCAAACCAGCAGCACCCAAGGCTGTAGCCAAGGTCTTGAAATTGCCTGCAGCGACAGCAGTGTCCACAATGTCTTTCGCCTGCGCAGACAGAGCGAAACCCAGGGCTAAAAATGTTGCAATGAGAGTTTTTTCATAACTAGCTCCATTCAAAAAAAGTCAAACATCAAACATGTGATGCGATTTAATTTTGCACGGCCAACAAAAATATTCAACGATCAGGGGTATTGCACGAGGCTTAACTGAACAGTGGTTTTTGCTGAGCTCTTGGCGGAACGAAGGGAGTCACATCAAGCCTCTTAAGCCCTGCAATTCCTTGACATTTGGAATTCAAAATTTCCCACTTTTTTTGTTAACCACAAGTGCAGGCGGGGCTTGTTTCGCAGCACAGCCGCAAACAAACACGTCAGTTGCGATGTACGTCTTGAGGATGTCACTGGCCCGACGCAGATGGGTATTGGCCACGTTGCTCTTGCACCATGCGCACAGCTCGTTCGCGGACTCCCGGGGGAAGTTTTTTTAATCTCATATTCATGGCTCCACTTTCTCAAAGGTTGGAGCCTCCTCAAAACCTGGTGTGATTTTTTTATCACCGGCCTGTGTTTGGCGCTTGCTGTCATAGGCCTCACGCGCAGCGTCGATCTTTGCAAGATTTTCGAGTGCCCAATAGCCCAGAACACTCACCGGCTCGCGAAACGACTGACCTATTTCGGTGAGATCGTATTCAACCTTTGGCGGGATGGTTGGATGATAGGTTCGGTTCACAAGGCCGTCCCTTTCCAACTCTTTCAGAGTCAAGCTCAGCATGCGCTGCGAAATACCGAGATTCAGCTTAAGTGCATTGAAGCGCATCGTTCCATATCGCGCTAATGAGATGACGACCAAAACGCTCCAACGGTCGCCCACAAGCGCCAGAACTTTGTTGATGCGTTTGCAGTCAGGGCATTGTTTGTTATCCAGCATGTGGGTTCCTAATTTGTGACTGAGGCCCAGAAATGTGCCCTCTTGTGGCGACTATAGGTTCTCATTAGACTGCAAGTCACAAATGTATACCGCTATTTGTGACCCAAGATAAAAGGAAGAAACACATGACAACAAAGACCCTGGTCGATCATCTCAACTGGCGCTACGCCACCAAAAAAATGGATCCATCGAAGGTGGTGCCAACGGAAAAAATTGATGCCATCATTGAGGCCGTCCGTTTAGCGCCTACATCCAGCGGCACACAGCCGTTTGAGCTCATCCTGGTGACCAACCCTGAGCTGCGCAGCGAGATCGCCAAAGCGGCCTATGGGCAAGCCCAGATCACCGAGGGATCGCACCTTTTGGTATTCGCGGCATGGGACAACTACACCGCCGAGCGGATTGACGAGGTTGTCAGACTGAATACGGCGGCCCGAGGCAATCTGCCGACCCTACAGGCTTACTACGACAACCTGAAAGCCAGCTACCTGCCCCGCGATCCGCAGATCAATCATGCACATGCCGCGCGACAAGCCTACATTGCATTGGGCGTGGCATTGGTCGCGGCTGCAGAGCAAGAAGTCGATAGCACGCCCATGGAAGGTTTTAATCCGGCTGCAGTTGACGCCCTACTTGGCCTGAACGAACGCGGACTACGGTCGGTGGTGCTCTTGCCCTTGGGCTATCGCGATACGGCCGGCGATTGGTTGCTGCCGATGCGTAAAGTACGCAAGCCCCGAGACGCCATCGTTACCCAAATCGCCTAAAACAAAAAGAAATCTGAAATGAACTTCCTGCGAAAACTGCTCGGAGCTGCTCCGACACTCACGGACGATGGCGCCTTCACTCCGTCCCCACTCGCCCTCAAACTTGCGACATCCTCCAAGACAGACTATGACGGTGGGACCTATGCGCAACCCTACACGGGCGGCCATAAACGGGTGCTCATGGTGTGCACCGAAAAGCGCAACATGACCATGGCCAATGGCAAAAAGTTTTCTACAGGCAACCATCCCGTCGAGATGGGCTTGCCGATGCTGCACCTGCTGGCCGCCGGTTTTAGAGTCGACATCGTTACCCCAACGGGCCGGCCCGTAGCCATAGAAGAATGGGCGATGCCGCGCGACGACAAAAATGTCATGAAGCTCTATCGCGACCACGCCAACAACTTCGCCAACCCGGGGAGCCTGGCTGAGTTTGTTGCAAGCTCTTTAATTGACGACAGCCCTTACGTCGCCGTGTTTCTCCCCGGTGGCCATGGCGCCATGCTTGATCTGCCCTCCAGCGAGGATTTGGGCAAACTCCTTCGCTGGGCTCACGATCGCGACCTGTTTACGCTGACGATCTGCCACGGGCCCGCTGCCTTGCTCGCAGCGGATGATAGAAAACCGTTTATTTACCAAGGCTACAAGATAGCCGCATTTCCGGACGCAGTAGACAAGCAAACCCCCATGATCGGCTACATGCCGGGTCACATGCCGTGGCAGTTTGGCGAGAAATTGAATGCGCTGGGTGTCAACATCATCAACACCAAGGCGGATGCCTCATGTCACATCGACCGGCGCCTTATCTCAGGCGCTAGCCCCAAGGCTGCCAATGATTTTGGTCGGTTGGCTGCGCAAACGCTTCTTGAAGGCGCACGCACTTAGACTGCTTTTATTACTAGCATTATTGGCGGCCCAGAAGCGATTGTTTAACTAACTCGCTCAGTTTTAAGACCCCCTGTTTTTGGTGGGGTCCGGAATTCGAACCTACAACGAATTGCTGCTGCACTTGCTGCGCGTGGCGCTACGCGCTACAAT